>CAYSQL010000037.1:4711-8064 GCA_964433265.1 uncultured Candidatus Saccharibacteria bacterium
CGACGCGTACCAACGTGCTTGAGAGAGGTTAAGTACCAGCTGAGGAAGGCGGCTTCGATAAGGAACGCGTAGCCCTCGAGCTGGAAAAACTTGCCGACGTGTGGCCGCGTGGTGTCGAGAAAAGGCGCCCAAAGAGACGAGAACAAGAGCGCAACCATCGTTCCGGTGAAGATGCCACCGATAACAAAGACGGCCGCCCATTTGGCGAGGAGCCGCACGAATGAGCGTAGATAGTTGTCGTTTCGGCGCCAGGCCCAAAACTCAAAGAGGCTCATGAGAATCGGCAAACCAATTGAAAATGACACAATAACGATATGGACGGCAAGCGTGTGTCCAATCAGCTGGCGTCCGGCATCGAGTGTTTCCATACTATTCCTTTTTGCTTATGGTCTTTTCTGGTATTATACAAAAGAATACGTCAATAAAACACAGGTAGTGGGTAAAGAAATTATTTTATGAAGACAACGATTATCGGCGGTGGATTTGGGGGAGTAAAGGCGGCGCTTGAACTAGCGCGCGATCCGAAGAATGAAGTCGTCTTGATTAGCAACAAACAAGATTTTCAATACTATCCGACGCTCTATAGCTCAGCGACGGGACATAGTCGACGTGAATCATGGGTGCCACTCGGCGAGATATTCGCTCGTCGGCCGAACGTGACGGTGTATATCGATACGATCACGGATATCGACATTGTGAAAAAAACGTTGACCGGTGAAAAAGGCACTATCTATGAGTATGTGGACGTCATCTTTGCAATCGGCGTGGTGACGACCTATTTCAATATTCCTGGTCTTGAGACGTATGCCTACGGAATAAAATCAGCCGATGAGATCCAACGGCTGAAGCATCGCCTCTATATGGACATTGCCGAAGAACATGTATACGACAAAAACTATGTCATTATCGGTGCAGGACCCACTGGCGTCGAGCTTGCGGCGGCGCTCGGGACGTATATTCGTCGATTGGCGAAATTTTACGACGTGCATGAACGCAAGCCGCATATTCGCCTTATCGAAGCGGCACCACGCGTGCTTCCACGATCAAGCGCTCTAACAAGCCAAAGGACGGAACGGCGGCTGCGTGCGCTTGGCGTCGGTGTCGAGACGAATAAGAAAGTCGAGCAGGAGACGGCGACCGAATTGATCGTCGGTGGCAAATCTATGGCATCGCATACGGTGATATGGACGTCTGGCGTGACAAATCATCCATTTTTTGCTGCTCATCCAGCCGTGTTTACGCTGGCTCCCAATGGTAAAGTCAAAGTCAATGAACACCTCGAGGCGCGGCCGCACGTCTACGTGATTGGCGATAACGCGGCGACGCCATACTCCGGTCTGGCGCAGACTGCGCTTCATGATGCGAAATTTGTGGCACGAAATTTACGCTGCAAAGCCCATGGTAAGGCGCGTCGAGAGTACCGACCGTCGCTGCCAGTCCAGGCGGTGCCTATTGGCGCAGGTTGGGCGGTCGTCGAGTGGAAATGGCTGCGGTTTTATGGTTGGTTTGGTGCATTTCTCAGGCGTGCAGCCGATTTCATCGGGTATATGGACGTGCTCACGATTGGTGCGGCGCTTGCTTCGTGGAATGCGGCAGCTGTCTACGAAAATGATTACTTTTCCCCGACTGAGGGCGTGAAGAAACAGCGTTAATTTGGTATACTGGGACGAGTTACTAGGAGAGGGAAAGTATGGCAACGACGAAAAAACAGCGATGGGGTATTCTCATCATCTTGATTGTGACGGTAATTGGTACGCTCGGTTCGTTTGCGGTGATGGTCTTGGCGCAAAAGAACCAGACGGCCGATGCTGCAAAATTGCAAAAAATTCAAGACACGTATAGTAAGTCCTATGCGGAGTATCAGAAGAAAGTCGATGCGCAGGCGGCGACCTTGTCGGCGCAATATTATAGTGAATTTAGCCAGTACCAGTCACGCGTCGGAACGTTTAATCGTGACACGGTAAAGGAATTGAAGACGGAAGACCTCAAGGTTGGCGACGGCGAGGAAGTGACCGATACGACGAAATTCTCAGCTTACTACATCGGGTGGAATCCACTAGGCAAAGTGTTCGATAGCTCGATTAACGGCAATGCGCTCAAGGCGCCGCTTGGCATCGATACGGGGCTTGGCGAGGCGTCGCTCATCACAGGCTGGAAGGAAGGTATGAAGGGTATGCATATCGGTGGCGTCCGTGAACTGACGATTCCGTCCGATAAGGCGTATGGCGAGAGTGGCTCTGGAGACAATATTCCACCGAATACGCCACTGAAATTCGTTGTCATGGCGATTCCGTTGCAAGAGACGATTGCTCAGCCAACGATTCCGCAGGAGCTCTACCAAGGGGTATCGAACTAATGGCGGCTGATCACGATGTCATTATGATTGGCGCCGGTCCGAGTGCGCTCGCTGCCGCTGTCTATACGACGCGCGAAGATATCGAAACGGTGCTATACGAAAAAGCGGTTGTCGGTGGGCTCGCCGCGATTACCGATCAAGTCGATAACTATCCTGGGTTTCCTGACGGTATTCCGGGTATGCAGCTTGCTGATCAATTGCAGAAGCAAGCCGAACGATTCGGCGCGAAGATCGAATACGGTGATGTCTCGGCGGTGCGCCGCGAGGACGACGCGTGTGTCGTGGTGGTTGATGGTCGTGAAGTGACGGCACGAGCCGTATTGATCGCGACTGGCAGCGACTATAAGAAGCTCGGCATTCCGGGTGAAGCGGAGTATTACGGCCGTGGCGTGCATTACTGTGCGACGTGTGATGGCGCTTTTTATCGTGATCGTCGTATTGTCGTTGTTGGTGGTGGTAATTCTGGCGTGCAAGAGGCACTCTTCCTCACGAGGTTCGCGACGCATATCGACTTGCTTGTGCGGAGTACGCTCAAGGCGAGCGACGTGTTGCAAAAAGATCTGCAGGCGTTTGTCGATCAGGGAAAAATAACTGTCCACCTGCAGACGACACCGACCGAGATCGTCGCAAATGCTGACGGGCTCGTAACGACGATCGAGGCGGTGAAGGACGGCGAGAAGGTGACGTTTGGGGTTGACGGGATTTTTGTGTTTATTGGCCTCGTCCCCAATACACAATTTCTAGCGAGTAGTGGTATTGAACTTGATCAGCATGGACTTATCGTGACCGATGCGCACTTGCGTACGAATCTCGAGGGTTTTTATGCGTCGGGCGACGTCCGTAGCGGTGCGACGATGCAAATTGCAAGCGCCGTTGGCGAAGGGGCTTCGGCGGCGCTAGCGATTCGCGAATACCTCGATCATGAGCAGCGCATCACCGAATAGCAGGACGCGTGTTCGATGAGAAAGCAAGTTATTTTCACCTGAGTCTCAAAACC
>CAYSQL010000038.1:0-7001 GCA_964433265.1 uncultured Candidatus Saccharibacteria bacterium
TCGACCTCACGGTCCCAAACCGCGCGCGCTATCAACTGCGCCACACCCCGATATGTGTGAATCTTTGTATAGTATACCCTAGACGCTGATTTTTTGCTAGGGGCGAAAAAGTGCTATCGTGGGATGATTTTTTTGACGAACGGGATGCGGATGAACCCATAAACGGCGAGAACCGTGGCGAGCCCAATGAAGGTATTGCTGATTGGGTCGAGCGGGGTCGGGATGAAATAAGCGACAACGCACAAGATGAGTCCATGAGTCAGATATGCGGTCAGTGAATGCGAGCCAAAATAAGCGAGAACGCCAAACGTCCAGCGATGCAAGAATGGATAGATGCGGTGAAAGAGAAATGCGAGCGCCGTAAACCAGAGGAGTGATAGCAGGACGCGGGCGGGTCCGAAGGAATTGAGGAGAAAGGCGCTATTGAGCGAGTCGGCCCAATGTGGAGGGAGGAGCGACCCGAAGAACGAGCAGACGACACTTGCCATGAGGAGTAGGATACTAACACTGGCGAGGGTGTACGAAAAAACGTGGCGGCGTTTCGTACCGATAGCGTGCCACCAAGCGTGAAGTTGCGGAAAATAGAAGCCAGCGAGCGCCGGGAGAAAGAAGACAGCCTGCCACTTCATCCATTCGATATCGTGAACGAAACCCCAGATGTAGGTCGCCACGACGAGCACGATGCCAATAAGCGGTTTTTTGATACGTAGAAGATAAATAAACCCGATTGCCAAAAAAATAAAGATGGCATATAGCATCAAAAAATACACCCAAGCGCTGGCATGATGGAGCAGTAGCAGCTCACGGAGCATGCTCGGCCAGTCGTACTCGGCGACGTCGGGGCTCGGGACATTCGGGATGCCCGGCAGGTACCAATCAATCGAGAAATAAATGATACTGGCAATGACGACGGCAACATAGAGGAGTGCGGCGCGGCCGAAGAGCTTCTTTGCGATGACCGCAAAGGGGTGTTTCAGACCTTTATAGCCGCGAACATAGCCGATGAGAAAGCCAGAAATAATCACGAATCCTTCGGCTGCCGTCATCCAGAGGCGCCTCTCGCCCGTGAAGAATGACCATAGACTCGGAAACTTATCGAGATGGTCGATGATAATGACGGCGATGAAATAGCCGCGCAGATAATCGAGCGCAGCAATGCGCCCCGGTTTTTCGGGTTGACCACTCGGAGCGATTTCACTCATGTTACGTACTAGTATAGCAAATGAGACTGTATATTGCCTGGACGGTTCGGTATACTAGGGGATATGACACAGGTAACCCCGTATCCAGCACCATCGTTTTCACTCAAGGACAGCGCAGGAAGCGTGCACTCACTTGCTGAGTATCGTGGTAAGTGGCTCGTCCTCTATTTTTATCCAAAAGATGATACGCCAGGCTGTACAATTGAAGCGTGTGCGATGCGGGATGCGCGTGATGACTTGATTGCATTGGGCGCAGAAATCGTCGGCATCAGCCGCGATGACGCGACGAGTCACGAAGCATTCATGGCGAAATACAAGCTCAACTTTACATTGTTATCTGATCCTGACCACGCCACGATGGATGTGTACGGTGCATGGGGCAAGAAAATGTTTGGCAATGAAGGCGTCTTGCGCAAGACGTTTATTATCAACCCAGAGGGCCAGGTAGTGAAGGTATTCGGGCGCGTCACGCCAACGGGGCATGGTGAGCAGGTCGTTGCCGAACTAAAAAAGTTGATGTCAGCTGCTTAGCGCGGCCGGCGTGCGGCGATGTCGCGCGCTTCATCGGCGAATCGGTCGTCAATAACCCCTGGGATAAATTCACCGTACTTACGGGTCACGGCTTTTTCGATGAGAAAATCGGCAATCTTCGGGTTTTTTGGGAGTAACGAACCGTGCAGGTAGGACCCGATAACATTCTTGTAGCGGGCGCCTTCGGTGGCGTCTTCGCCGTTGTTGCCTGCGCCACGTAGGACGGTGCCGAGTGGGCGGAGGCTATCACCGAGATTGGTTTGTCCACTATGATTCTCATATCCGACAATTGTGCCAAATTCCGGGCTTTTCGTGACGATATTACCAATCATGCGCTCGTCACCTCCATACGTCTCTAAGTCAAAAAGGCCAATTCCGGGGATCGTCACGCCGTCTTTTGTGCGAAAAAAACGTCCGAATTGCTGGTAGAGGCCGCAAATCATCAGCATCGGCACGTCGTCATCGGCAAGTGCCTTTAGTTTGTCGCCGATACTTATTAGATCATCACCAATCTTTGATTGACCGCTGTCCTGGCCGCCACCACCGACGATGAGATCAACGTCTTCGGGGAATGCGTCGCCAGGGTTATAGGCGAGCAGATTGACATCGTAACCGTGCCACTCTAGTCGACGCTTGAGTGTGAGCGTGTTTCCCCAGTCGCCATAGATATTCATATCACGAGGGTAGAGTTGGAGCAGGGTGATGGTTTTTTGGCTCATTTGACGACCTCGACTTTCGTTCGTTTGCCAAGCTCGCGACGCAAGGCAAGCATAGCGGTATAGGTGCAATAGATGCGTTTTGGCGTACCTTTGCTGTTCTGGAGGAAATGTGTCAGTGCGACGTTAAGGTCGGTGGTGACGTGCGACGGCTCGACGTTGGCATATTGAAGCCGCAGCGCCATGTCGTAAGCGCGGATGCCACTCACCTCGGCGACACCGGTAAGCTCTAGGCTATCGAATTCGACGTCCCAGAGCCAACTCATGTCGCGTCCGTCGGCGTAGTTGTCGTTAATAGCAATCATGGTCTTGTACCCCGAGGGGTCGAACGATGCGAGGCTGAGCCGGAAGCCGCTAGGGTTCTTCACGAGGACGAGCTCGCACTCATCGCCGTCAATCGTGACACTTTCGCCGCGGCCAAACGCGGGTGTGACGTTTTCGAGCGAGTGGAGCATTTTTTCTTGGTCGAGTAAGTCACCCATGACGAGTCGGGTGAGGGCGATGGCGCCAACAGCATTTTGAACGTTGTACATACCCTTGAGTTTGAGCGTGATTTCATGGGATGTGTCGTCGTACGTAATGCGTGCGCGGCTACCGTCGATCGATTCCAAGCTCACGTCGTCGGCGGTGAATTGGGCAGTTTTTTGAACAGGTGTCGTAGTACTCCGCAACGCATCGTCGGATGGGAAGAGTGCAAGCAGCTCTGGGCTGACACCGTAGCTTCTGATCGGAGCGGTGAGGTCGTGACGAAACGCTTCGCTACTGAGGCGAGGGTCATCCCGATTGATAACGATGCCGTCGGTCGTCTGCTTGGCGACGGTGTGAAGTAATGTGGCGGTCGTATCGATTTCACCGAAACGATCGAGCTGATCGCGCATGACATTAAGTAGGAGGCAGTATCTCGGACGAACTGTACGGACGAAATGGACGGCGTGGGCTTCGTCGAGCTCAAGCACGGCGATATCAGCAGGGAGTCGGCCACGCGCATCGACGTCGCCGAGCAGGGCGGCTGCGACGCCGCGAGTGAAGTTGCTCCCGGTGCGGTTGGTGAAGACGGTGAGCCCTTGGCCCTCGAGTAGCTCGACGATCATCTTAGTCGTGGTGGTTTTGCCATTGGTGCCACTGACCACGACCACGCCGCGGGGAAGCTGGGCAAGAGTGCGGGCAATGAATTTTGGATCAATCCGCTCGACAAAAAGGCCAGGGAGGGCTGATCCGCCGCCACGAAGCTCGGCGGCACGTTTGATGCCTTTACCTATGAGTGTGACGAGGAGTGATTGCATATAAGACCATTATAGCCTAATCGACGGCGGTACGATACAATAAGGCTATGTTTGTCGTGGGCTTACTGGGATGGTGGTATGGTACTGGGTGGCGGCGGCGCCTCGGCGATGTGCGCGAGCGCCTCGTGAGTACGATGGATTATTTCTCGATTGACTTATTGCTTGGGACACTGTTCGCGCCATTTCGCCAAATCTCCGCGGGGCATGTTCAGGGCCCGCTCGTCGTGCAATTTCGCGCGCTATTTGACAATCTCTTGTCGCGGCTCATCGGTGCCGCGGTGCGCATAACAGTGATAGGTGTCGGTATTGTGGCCATCTTATTGACGGCTGTCGGTGGCATCTTGCTGGTGATTACGTGGGCGCTCGTACCGGTTCTCCCCCTTGTTGGTGTGGTCTTGACTGCTATAGGGTGGCTGCCGTGGACCCGTTGATGCTTGACTACCATGGTCTGCGGGCGACGAAGGCACGGATCGGTGTCGCGATGAGCCGGTGGGTGACATTGATTGCCGTCCTTGGTGTGCTCCTCTCTGTCGGTGGCCTTTTTCTCTTGGTGTTCGGTGTCGCGTCGGGTTGGTTGGTGCTGTCGGTGGCGGCAGTCCCCTATATGTGCTTCCAATGGTACCGTCAAGAGTTGCGCCATGTGCCGACGGGCAAAGGTGAAGGGGTCGGAGCGGTGCTTTCGGGTGATATCTTGGGCCAATTATCAAAAAATCCGACGCCGCTCGAGATTGCAACCGCCGTTGGCAAGGTGTCGAGCGGGCAATTTATGGGTGTGCGGCTCGGTCTCACGCCGGGGCTCTTACAGCATCTGGCGTCGAGCGATCCGACACAAACAGCGGTACTGCTTCGTCTCGCTGACACGATTCGGCGCGACAATCATATCGACCATATTACAGGGAGTGTGCTCGTGGCGGCAATCGTACGGTCGTTTCCTGGTTACGAGCGGCTTATCGCGCAAATTCACCTTGACGATGCGGATATCGATGCGGGCGTGCTGTGGCAAAATCACTTGCGGCAGCTTGTCATGCGGCACTCGGCACCGAGGAGGACGGGTGGTGTGGCGCGCGATTGGTCATTTGGGTATATTCCGCTCCTGACACGGTTTGGGCAAAATATTAGTGAACAAATCGCTCAGGGTGGCGGGACGCTGACGGTCGATGTCGGTTCGCATACAGAAGCGATTAATCAATTAATCGAGACATTCGGCACGGGGGGCAGGCAGAATGCTGTACTGGTCGGCAAAGCAGGCGTTGGCAAGACGAGTATTATTCATGCTTTTGCTGAGCGACTGCTCGACGCCTCAGCGCCGCTTCCCGATAACCTCAAATTTCGCCAAGTATTCATCCTTGATTCGTCGGCGCTGATTGCAGCCGCCCCAGGGCGCGGCGAGCTTGAGAACCTCGTCATGAAGGTGCTGTCCGAAGCGTATTCGGCAAAAAACATCATCATTTGCCTCGACAATGCGCAGCTCTTTTTTGAGGAGGGTGTGGGTTCAGTTGATTTGACAAACGTCTTGTCGCCAATCCTCGATGCGGGGAACCTGCGCGTCATCTTGTCGATGGACGAACAGCGATTCTTGCAGATTGGCCAACGCAACCCCTCGCTTATCAATAGTCTCAACCGCATTAATGTATCACCGGCGACACAGGAAGAGACGATGGTCGTGCTCGAGGAGCAGTTGATTTATACCGAGGTACGGCGCAAGGTCACCTATCAATATCAGGCGCTCAAAGAGGCGTATCGTCTGAGCGAACGCTATGTGCATGACCTTGCTATGCCGGGGCGGGCGGTGAAATTACTCGAATCGGCGGCAAGTTTCAGCGAAAACGGGCTTGTGACGATGAACTCCGTCCAGCAGGCAATCGAAAAAACGCTCGACGTGAAAGTAAGTGTGGCAAGCGATGCCGAGGACCGCGAACGATTGCTACATATGGAGGACTTGATCCATACGCGGATGGTCAATCAAAAACGTGCGGTGTCAGTGGTGAGTGACGCTCTCAGACGAGCGCGCGCCGGGGTGCGCAATCAAAACCGGCCGATTGGCACGTTCCTCTTCCTTGGGCCGACGGGTGTTGGAAAGACGGAATTATCAAAGGCGTTAGCAGACGTGTATTTTGGCGGTGAGGACCGCATGGTGCGGGTTGACCTCAACGAGTACGTTCGCCCCGAGGATGTTGCTCGCTTAATTGCCGACGGTGCTGACGACCCGAGTTCCCTCACGGCGCAAATTATGAAACAGCCATTTAGTGTTGTCTTGCTCGATGAGATCGAAAAAGCTGCTCCAGAGGTGCTGGCAACCCTTCTCCAGCTACTCGATGAGGGTATTTTGCGCGATGCTAAGAACCGCGAAATTAGTTTTCGCGACGCAATCGTCATCGCAACGAGCAATGCCGGGGCTGATCGAATTCGCGAATATATTGATCGTGGGTATCAAATCGAACAGTTCGAGCAGCAATTCGTGAACGAGCTCATTAGCAGTAACCAGTTCCGGCCGGAGTTTTTGAACCGTTTCGACGAAATCGTCGTATTCCGACCATTTACGAAGGAAGAGCTAGTGCAAGTGCTCGATATGATTCTCGCCGGTGTTAATAAGACCCTGGCACTCCAAAAAATCTCCGTAACCGTAGAAGACGACGCGAAACTGCTTCTTGTCGAGCGCGGTTACGACCCGCGTCTTGGCGCCCGCCCGATGCGACGCGTCGTCCAAAAAGCGGTTGAGAACACCGTCGCCAAGCAAATGCTGGCGGGGAGCGTCAATCCAGGCGATGTCATCACGATTACCCGCGAGCTAGTCGCGCACGTGTTTGATGCCTCCTCGGAGCGGTAGCTCGCCACCCCTTTTTTGCATCTGTGGTATACTGGTGGGTGATTAGAAAAGGAGATTCATAATGGCAAAGCATCGTAATTGGCATGGTGCCGATATCAAACGTGCGCGCAAAAAGAAGCTAGCCGCTGAGAAGAAAAAGCGGCAAGCGGCGTAGCGTTACTACTGGCTAAAACGAAATATTCGGCAAAATCGCCGAATATTTTTTAGTATAATCTCTCTGGTGCCCCGCACGGGAGTCGAACCCACAACCTTTGGTACCGGAAACCAACGCTCTATCCAATTGAGCTAACAGGGCATATGAATAGTATACTACGGCCTAGGTGGTTAGTTCTGATAAATTGGATATACTTGCAGCACCTTGTGCCTTAAATTCTGCGGCGGTTGTCAGTCCTGTGGTGACGCCGACAAAATGCATCCCGGCATCTCTGGCGGCATTCATGTC
>CAYSQL010000039.1:0-6986 GCA_964433265.1 uncultured Candidatus Saccharibacteria bacterium
GGCTGATAGCGAGCAGATGAAGCAATTTACCCTCCACGCCAAGCGCGGTGAGATTTATGCGTTGGACGGGGACAGCCCGGCGAAACTTGTCATGAACGAGACGGTCTATACCGTATGGGCCGATCCAAAAACCGTGCAAGATAAGCAAGCGGTGGTTGATGCGTTGAACCGGGTGGCCGGGGGGAATACGCGGGAGAATTTCGCGCAGTATCTCGACAAAAAAGACACGCGGTACCAGGTGATTGCGACAAAAGTCAGCCGCAAGCAGGCGGAGATGCTCAAACAAGAGAACTTGGCGGGGATTGGTTTTGATGCCGTGACGCAGCGTGTATACCCAGAAGGCCAGCTGGCGAGCCAGGTGCTCGGATTTGTCGACGCTGAAGGGAACGGCAAATACGGGTTTGAACAGGCCTACGACAGTAAACTGAAGGGCAAGGATGGTCTCCTTAAGACGGTGACGGATGTGCGCTCGGTGCCGCTGACGGTAGGGGACAAGAATATCAATATTCCGGCCGTTGATGGCGAGAGTCCTGTGCTCAGTATCGATCGAAATATCCAGGCAAAAACCGAACAGGTACTTGCGGACGCCGCAAAGCGATCGGGGGCAAAAGAGGTGAGCGCAATCGTGATGGATCCAAATACGGGACAGGTCATGGCGATGGCGAATATGCCAACGTATGATCCGAGCCAATTGAACGACGTGCAGGACATCGCGCTCTTTAACAACGCGACAATTAATCACCCGTATGAGATTGGGTCGGTGGCGAAGACATTTACAATCGCGACAGGACTCGATAAAGGGGTGATCAAGCCGGACAGTACCTATGTCAATACGGGGTCAATCAAGATTGCCGACCGAACAATCAACAACGCGAGCAAGACGACGCAGCTTGGGACGATCACGATGCAGACGGCGCTTGATTGGTCGCTTAACACGGGCATGGTGACGATTGCGGAACGGCTAGGGGATGGTGGCGATATCACCTACGGGGCTCGACAGACGATTTATCAGTATTTTCATGATCGCATGCTGCTTGGGCAACGAACCGGGATTGAGCTTGCAGGCGAGTCGAGTGGTATCGTGATTTCTCCGGATGATGCGCAGGGCAACGCGGTGCGCTACTCTAATATGACCTTTGGCCAGGGAATGGATTTGACGATGGTGCAGTCGGCGGCGGCGTTTTGCTCGGTGGTGAATGGAGGCACGTATTATGCGCCGACGGTCGTGGCGGGACGGATGAACGGTGAGACATTCCAAAAAGCGACCGTGACGCCGCGCGAGCAGCACGTGATTAGCGCCTCGGCATCGGCCCAAGCGCGCGAGATGATTCACCATGCGCATTATGCGACGTACAAGCCGGCGGACCCAGCGGGGTACTATATTGGTGGTAAGACGGGCACCTCGCAGACAATCGATCCGAAGACGGGTGAATATCGCAATGACGAGACAATCGCCACGTATCTAGGGTTTGGCGGCAACGATGCAAATGCGCCACGCTACGTAATCATGACGAATGTCTATGGCAATGGCAATTATGGTGGTGGAACTGACGCGAAGCCGATTTTCAATGAGATCTCTAACTGGCTGCTTGACTACTTGAAGCTACAGCCGAAAGGATAGATAATAGAGATTATGGATTTACAGCACTTTACCAAGGATTTGAACGCGACGTTCGTGCTGAGTGTCGGGGCATTTTTGCTCGCGACGGTACTGACGCCGATTTACACCTATTTCGCGTATCGATTTAAGTTTTGGAAGCGCCAACGGACGACAAGTACGACGGGCGAAGCGATCAAGATTTTTACGCAACTGCACGCCAAGAAATTTATGCGGCATATTCCAACAATGGCTGGGGTGATTGGCGTCCTGTCGATCGCGGTTGTGACGTACCTATTCAACTTTGATCGTGCCCAGACATGGCTACCGCTTGCAGCGCTTGCTGGGGGCGGGCTGGTTGGCTTGCTCGACGACGTAATCAACGTGCGCGGGAGCGGCAAGGGGGTGGCTGGACTACGCTCGAGTCTGAAGTTTTTGATGATTACGGTGCTGGCGCTAGTGCTGGGGTGGTTTTTTTACGCGAAGCTTGGGTATACGTCAATACATATCCCCTATATTGGCGATTGGATCGTCGGTATTTGGATTGTGCCGATTTTTGTCTTCGCCGTCGTGGCGGCGGGCAATGCGGTGAACATTAGCGATGGGCTGGATGGTTTGGCGGGCGGACTACTCTCTATTAGCTTTGGTGTATTTGGCGTGATTGCACTGTTGCAGGGACACGTGATGCTGGCTGGGTTCTGTTTCACGGTGATTGGCGCACTGCTGAGCTATCTCTGGTTTAACATCTACCCAGCGCGCTTTTTTATGGGGGATGTCGGTAGTTTCGCTTTTGGGGTGAGTCTCGGGGTGATCGCGATGATGACGAATTCGTTGTTTCTGCTGCCGATTATCGGTGGGCTATTTATCGTTGAGGCGGGGTCGAGCTTGATTCAGGTGATCAGCAAGAAATTTTTCCATCGTAAGATTTTCCTTTCGGCGCCCATTCACCATCATCTTGAGGCAAAGGGCTGGCCGGAAGTGAAAGTGACGATGCGTTTTTGGGTTATCGGCTGTATCCTTGGATTTGTCGGCTTGCTAATGGCGCTGTCTGGGGGGCATATCTAGATGGCGACGCGACGCAGTGTGCGTTTTTCCTCGAGCGACGGGGATTTTGGCGGGGCGAGTGGGCAGCGGCGTCATCGCCCTGATTATCAAATCGTTCTCTTTACGGGTCTACTGATGATGTTTGGCCTCGTGATCATGTATGCGATCGGGCCGCAGCGTGCGAATGTACTGAATGCGGCGTACGGCGCGAATTACAGTAGTACGTACTTTGTTGTGAAGCAGGCGATTAGCTTGGGGCTGGCTGTGGCGGCGTTCGCGGTGTGCGCGGCGGTGCCGTATGCGTGGTTCAAAAAGTACGCGGGAAAGCTCGTGATAGGCGGTTTGGCGCTTAGTGCACTACTGTTTATTGGTGGGAATATATTGCATATTGACGCGATTGCCGTCAATACGCTTGGAGCCTATCGGTGGTTTAACCTTGGGGTGTTGGGGACGTTTCAGCCATCTGAGGTATTGAAGATTGCCCTTTTGTTGTTTTTGGCGGGATTTCTCGGCGCGCGTTATCAGCAAGGAAAAATCAACGATAAGCAGGCAACGCTCTATCCGGCGCTTGGTCTGGCCGGTCTCGTGCTCTTCATCGTAGTGGTCGTCCAGCGCGATTTGGGAACGGGGTTGTCTATCGGGACGATGCTATTTTCGATGTTCCTTGTTAGTACGATGAGCTGGAAATGGCTTGGTCGTATCGCGGCGCTCGCAGTGGCGGTGGTGGTGTTGGCGACGGTGTTGACACCGCATCGGATGGAGCGAGTGGCGACGTTTTTTAACGGTCACGATTCTTCTTCGGCTACCGCGCAGGACCAAAGCTATCATATTCGCAATGCAATGATTGCGCTCGGTACGGGCGGTGTGACGGGGCTTGGCGTGGGCAATAGCGTTCAGGCGACGGGATATTTGCCCGAGGCGGTGAATGATTCGGTGTTCGCAATTATCGGTGAGACATTTGGATTTATTGGCGCGACGTTAGTGTTGGCGCTGTTTACGGCGCTGCTGCTGCGCTTACTGCGAGTGGCAGACTATCTACCAGATATGTCGATGCGGTTGGTCGCGGCTGGGACGTTTGGTTGGCTTGGGGCGCACGTCGTGCTCAACGTAGCGTCGATGATGAGTATTTTTCCCCTGACGGGCATCACGTTACCGTTACTGAGTTTTGGTGGCACGAGCATGATTTTTATTGCTGGCGCACTTGGCCTAGTGTTCCAGTTGTCCCGCTATACGTCACATCGCCCAGTAGAGAAGGAGGAGGCACATGAAAGTACTCGCAGCAGGCGGGGGCTCGGGGGGGCACGTTACTCCCGTCGTCGCAGTTATCAATGAGATTGCAAAAGAAGTACCGGACGTAGCGGTTGAGTTTATTTGTGACTATACATTCGAGCACCAAGCGCGCGGCTTGATGGCTGGCGCGCGCGTGCCGGTAACGGTACGTGTGATTGCTGCGGGTAAATTTCGGCGCTATGCGCATTTGACATTTTGGCAGCATTTTACGGTGCCGCATGTCGTGACGGATAATATCAAGGATATATTCAAGGTAATCAAAGGCTTTTGGCAGAGTGTCGCGATTGTGCGGCGATTCCGTCCGGATGTCGTGTTCGCGAAGGGTGGATTCGTATGCTTGCCGGTGGGACTGGCGGCACGGGTGTGTGGCGTCCCGCTCGTTATTCATGATTCAGACACGCGGCCTGGGCTGACGAACAGGATACTTAGTCGATTTGCGCGCGTGATCGCAACGGGGGCGCCGCTTGAAAATTATTCCTACGACGCGAAAAAAGCGCAGTATACTGGCGTGCCAATCGACGCTGGGTTTATGCGTAAGACCGACGATGAGCAGCGCGCGTTGAAGCAGAGGCTCGGATTTTCGCCAGACATGCCCCTTGTCGTTGCCACTGGTGGTGGTTTGGGTGCGCAGTCAATTAACGAGGGGATGTTGCGCGCCGCCAAAGAACTTGAGGAAAACGGTATCAATTTCTACTTAGTGACAGGAAAAAAACAGTATGATTCGATTGCTACGCGCCTGCCTGCCAGTAGTCATAGTAGGGCGGTACCATTCGTCTACGAGGGGATGGCGGATGTTTTGGGTGCGGCAGATATCGTCGTTAGCCGTGGAAGTGCAACGACATTGCAAGAGCTAGCGGGACTTGGCAAGGCAGTGATCATCGTGCCAGCGCATCAGCTGGGTGATCAGCTAAAGAATGCCGCGATGTATGAGAATGCGGGAGCGGGCGTCGTGATTGATAATAAGCAGCTGCTTGAGTCATCTCGGGAGCTTGTGGCGGCGATTCTGCCATTAGCACGTGATGCGGCGCTACGTGAGTCGCTTGGCGCCGCACTCTATGGGTTTGCGCGTCCTCATGCGGCGCACGATCTGGCGCAGCTCATCATCGCCAATGTCACAAAGAAAAAGCGCTAATGGTATAATACCGACAGTGTATGGTATCATGGTCAAAAAAACAACATAGTGCTATTCCAGCGCGTCGTCGTGGACGTGATGCTGCGCGCGCTGCTCGCTCGAGTGCCTCCGAGGGGGAGGTAAAGTACGCGTTTCGGCGCAACCGAACGATAACGGGCAGTTTGGCGCCCGAGGTGGGAAGCGCTCTCGAGGGAACCGCCCAATTGAAGTCCCCGCGTGTTCAGGCGCATGATTTGCGTCAGCACCGCCGTCGCTTGGCTTGGGCGCTTGTCGGCGTTCTCATCTTTGCGGGCGGGTTGTTTTTTCTAGTTTGGGACTCAATCGCGATACCGCATGCGGCGCTAGCTGCGTCAGAGACGAGTGCTTCGATGAATGCGAAATGGTATGACGATGCAATCCAATCATATCTCGCGAAGCATCCTGGCCAGCGCTTTCGTTTTTCGCTCAAACGCGATCAATTGACGGCCTATCTGCAGTCGAACGGGTTTCCAGAAGTCGTGTCGGTTGACGATTCGCTGCCGAGCGACGGTTTTGGGGTCAAGCGAGTGATTCTACATATGCGCAAGCCATCGGTCGCGTGGGCGACGGGAAAAACTGAGCTCTTTGTCGATAGCACGGGCGTTGCTTTTGAGCGGAATTACTACAGTACACCCGCCATCTCGGTCGTTGACCAGAGCGGCATTCAGGCGAAGAATAATCAAGTCCTCGTGAGCAATCGCTTTCTGGCGTTTATCGGTAAACTGACCGGCGCCGTGGCTTCGCAGGGTCAGACTGTGACGCAGATCATTATTCCCGCCAATACGACGCGGCAGGTAGAGATGATTCTGAGCGGTGTATCCTATCCTATCAAATTGTCGGTTGATCGCCCAGTGGGGGAGCAGGCTGAGGACGCGAAGAATGCGGTGCAGTATATGGTGAAACACGGTGTGACGCCTGCGTATATTGATGTCCGAGTGAGTGGGCGAGCGTACTATAAGTAGCGGGGTGTGAAAAAGGGCACTTCTCTTACCAACCGGAAAGTGTTCTATTTTTGTTCTATATTTAACACTATGAAAAAACTATATATAAATACAAAAGTGGGGGAAATGCAAACTGTGGAAAAGTAGGGGAAAATAGTAGGGGACAATAAAAAATAAAAAATGCAAATCACAAATATAAAATCAGTTGGCGCGCGATTCGTCATGGCGTTAAAACTGCAACAATGTGCGGCGTGTGTGGCCTCAACCGCCCACGGGCATGAATGACTAAGTGTAAACGTATGACGTGCACAAAGTGTGCGGTGGAATGGTGCGCGGAAAACGTGAATACCAGCAAGACTCCCTGCTGCAAGGAGAGATACTTCGTAAAAGGTCAATTGGCACTCGTTTAGGATGGATGCTGATTCGGCTTTGTTTAATATAGTTAATGTCGTAAAAGGTATATTGTGCGACGTTAAGTCTATATACAAAACATGATTAACCTATCGTCTGATTATGATCGTTTTTGCCCCATTGTTGGCATGATTTCATCGATTATTGCCCTAGCGATTCCCTGGCTTGATTTGTGGGCTTTTGAGGATCATCTGTGCAGTTTTTCTACACGCGTGGCGTTTGTGGCTCTGAATTGCACGCTAGATTCTATGTAGACTCGTATAGATAAAATGTTCTATTTTTGTTCTACTTACTATTTCTTGATAGCTTTATGATGCAACACAGTTCCCTGACAATTTGGATAATTGTATAATGGATTTCAAGCCATTCTTGTGCAGTGGTGAGTTATAGTTCCCTGACAATTTGGATAATTGTATAATACGAAGACGTATATATTATCATTGAAAAAGGTTATAGTTCCCTGACAATTTGGATAATTGTATAATCTCTATTGAAAGAATTTGCCTACCACAAGTGTTATAGTTCCCTGACAATTTGGATAATTGTATAATAA
>CAYSQL010000040.1:0-6769 GCA_964433265.1 uncultured Candidatus Saccharibacteria bacterium
ACCAATTCGAAGATAGCGACGCGGTCGTCGAACAACTGTTTCGCGAAACAGCGGAATTTCTTCTGAGGTGTAGCTAGCCCGCTCCAGACAGAGCACGCCAACAATCCACCGCTCGCAATACTACAATAAAGTCATGAAAGTATTCGTTTCCGGCCAAATCGAAGACATCCCTTATGTCCGCACCGCGCAAAGCGCCTTTATCGAAGCGGGGCATAAAATTACGCACGACTGGACAACGAATGAGGGTGGTGCAAAAATGCTTGGCTCACGTAAAGAGTGTCGAGGAAATTATCCATCCCATCACGCCCCTATAGGCGCCCAACTCATCACGCGCCATGAGCTAAACGCATAGGCTCTCACATCACACGCGCATCATTACGATACGCGACGATACCCGACCTGCTATACTAGCATCATGTCCCATGAATTAGCCCTCGGCACCATCCATCACCCTCCTGCCACCCGCAAAACGGATTTTCTCTACCACGCATCCCTCAAAGGTCTGGTACGAAACGAGAGGGGAGAAGTCCTCGTCGTCAAAGAAGCCGACCGGCAATGGTGGGATCTGCCCGGCGGCGGCATGGATCGTCATGAGAGTATCAAGGCCTTGCCGCCTACAGACGAAACGCTATCACCATCTACTACAACCGCCTGCGTGTCCCGAATTGCATAAACAGGGAAGTCAAGACCTTGAGCCGCACCTCGTATAATATCGGCTCGATTGCGCGTAAATAGCGGTGAATCGAGATGGGGAAAGATAGCGAGATTGACAAGCGATAAATATTCAGCAATACTGAAATCCTGTTCACCCTTCCGATATATCTCCCCGTAGCCCTTGGTCGTGATTCGCCGCCCTAGCACCATAGAGCCTGCCGACGAGCCTACGTATACTTTGTTCTTCAGTAACTTTGTCTCTAGTAGATTAGCAAACCCCGTGCGATGAAACACGGACATAAGGTAATCAGTATTGCCACCAACAACATAGATGACATCCGCAAATCGCATCCGCTGTTCAACGGTCTGTAAATCAAGCGCCAAAAGATTGATCACGTCAA
Organism: uncultured Candidatus Saccharibacteria bacterium; assembly: GCA_964433265.1. Lineage (GTDB taxonomy): Bacteria > Patescibacteriota > Saccharimonadia > Saccharimonadales > Saccharimonadaceae > Saccharimonas. Next base: position 1,056 of record CAYSQL010000040.1, read on the forward strand.
TCGTACCGCCAACAGTCTGACTTAGCCGCTGCATTTCGTCAAAGTGCCAGCGCTTATCACCCGGCTCGACCGCAGATGCCTCATTGATGACAACAACGCCAATATCCTTGAGCGGCTTGTTTACAAGCCTAGCTAACACCTCCATAAGCTCGGAGGTCGCAATGCCCGCCGATGACAGAATAGCCTTCATGTCACGATCATAGCATGAGTTGCCCAAGGGGCAAAACAAAATTGGGCGACTAGATCGGAGGAAAACCGTAGCACTTCATGCGCGGTACGAATAAGCATCATGAGCCGATTGTTCTCTATGAGTTATGCTACACACAGGAGGAACTGGCCGGCAAATGGCGCATTGCGTAAGATATGTCACACACCACATGACGCCGCATCTCTACAATACAAGCAGGGCTAACCGTCAAGAGGGCGGCGCGCCACTTGAGGAGAAGAAAGAACCATGACCAAAAAAACACGCTCCCGTCGCATTGCTATCATTTTCGTCATACTCTTCGTCGGCGCACTCCTCGCCCTGTATGAATATTTCCTACCCGAACAAAGTGCCCGCGCCTATGAAAGAAATCTACACGCCGCTGCGCGCCAGACAAAAAAAGCCTTCCAAAAACTCGCGGCGACGTATGATAATCTCGATGCGCTTATCACCGGCCCAAGCCCAAAAACGATCCGCCAAGCAGATATCGCGTCAATCCAGCAAGCGATGACAAACGCCGAGGTCGCCATCGCCTCGCTTCGCGCCGCCAACACGGAGCTCCAAGGCTATCCGTACAGTGGCTATCTCGGTGCCTACCGGGTAGCACGCGTTACCCAACAACACACGACTGATTTTATTCACCGGAGCGACTCTGTCCTCGAGAAATACAACACCCTAGTTGCAAAAACTGACCGCTACGTGGACATTCTCCAATCTGCCCAATCATTATTTGACACGTTCAATAGCGTCACCGACATCAACACCTACGCTGGTCAATCCGATCTCCTGACAAGCTATGCCTCACAGTTACAGCAGCGCGCCGCTGAGCTCTCGTCGCTCACACTCCCGGGAGCATTCGATGCACCGCGCGACGCTTCGACCCGTGCGCTTACTGCTGGCGCTCAGGGATTTAGCGACCTCGCCACTGCGCTTGCGCCTCCAATTGACGAATACATTTACGCCGCCGTCCATACGATTGAAGCGGCGAACACCGCGCTCGACACCGCGAACCAATCCGCCCCCAATACTCAACTGGCAACGTCGCGTACCATCAAAGACCTCGACGATTTGGTCGAAACCGTCGACTATCTCGTCGATTAATCTACTTCGTCGCCCGGACCGTGGCGCGCTGCATCGTCACGCTACCCGTGCGAATGAGCTTGTTCCAGCCGACATACGTGCCTTTGGCGATCGTGAGCAGTGTTTTGTAGAGCAGGTAGGTGCGGATTGGGCTATAAATCAGCCGCGCATACGGGGCAGCGAGCAGCAAGCTCGGTCGCTCGCGCGCAAGCACGAGCCCAATCGCCGAGATAATGATTTGCAACACGAGCGATGCCAGGAAATAATAACAAATGACGAGGATATTGCCCGACACGATGTTTTGATAGGTCAGAAAAATCAGCAACGGCCAGAAAAGAATAGGCGTCACGACCGTAATCACCGCGATTGGCATCGTCAGGCAGCCGAGCCAGCCATACCGCGGGTTGTCGATCATATCGCGTTGCCGCCAAAGCGCCTGGATATTCCCAAACATCCAGCGAAAACGTTGTTTCGCAAAACTATGGATGTCCTCAGGCGCCTCCGTATAGCTAATCGCTTCGTTATCCTGCACAACCGTATAGGTGCCAAGACGCTGGATTTTCAGCGTCAAGTCGCAGTCCTCGGCAAGCGTGACGTGCGAGAACCCGCCCGCTTCGAGCACCGCGACGCGGCGCCACGCCCCACACGCACCCGGCACAATCATGATACTCCCAAGGAGCGACTGAGCATTGCGGTCGATGCTGATACTCGTCGCGTATTCGAGCGCCTGCCAACGGGTAAGCAGTCCTCGCACGTTGCCGACTTTGATCACGCCCGCGACCGCACCGACTGATTCGTTTTGAAAATGCCGCACCAAATTACCTACCGTAAAATCAGGAAAAATCGTATCGGCATCGACGCAAATCACGATTTCGGCGCTCGTGTGCGCAATGGCATTGTTCAGCGCCGACGATTTGCCACCATTCGCTTGATGAATCGCCGAGACGCGCCGGTAGCGCCGCGCCAGCTGCTGGGAGACCGTCCACGTGTCATCGGTCGAGCCGTCGTCCACGATAATAATGCGGATTTTTCGATATTTCGACCTGAGGAGCGAACGAATTGTCTTTATCAGCACACGTCCCTCGTTATACGCCGGCACGATGACAGCGACCGGCGGTTTAAACGATGGATCAAATTGCCGACGCATCGATCGTCGCCGATTAATCGTCGCAAGAATAATATTAAGCACAGTTGTCAGAAGCATCATGACGATCGTAAACCCAAACAGGAACCAGACGAGGCGCTTCGGCCACACCTGGACAGCCTCCACACTCTTGAGCATCACGACATTATCGACGCTCATCGCCGCATTCGCCGCTGGCAATGCCGCCACTTGGTATACGTCGCTCACGCTCGCAAAACCATATCCATGCGCGCGCGCCGCCTGAATCAGCCGCTCCGTATACGCGACGGTCCGCGAACGGTCGCCGCCGCCATCATGCAACAACACGACGACATCACTGCCATCAAACATCGGCAAATCTTGCTTGGCACCGGAAGAAAATTGCCAGTCATTCGTGTCGTATGCATACGACGTCACCGTATAGCCAAGCTGCTGGGCGTAGGCAAGCGTCGTCAAATTCTCACGGAACGATTCGTCGGTATCGCCGCCGTAGGGGATACGAAAAAAGGGCGTCACCACGCCAGTCGCCGCGGCAATTGCCCGTCCCGTCTGGTTGACTTCCTGAGTCGCTCGAAATGGATCGAGATATTCCAGATTTTGATGTGTAAATGTATGATTACCAATCGCATGCCCCTCACGCACGACTCGCTGCGCAATCGCCTGGTGCTGCACGACCGCGCTCCCCACCATAAAGAACGTTGCTCGCGCCCCTTCGCGCGAGAGCAAATCGAGCAATTCTGGCGTATAAAGGGCATCAGGACCGTCATCATACGTGAGTACGAGACGCTTGCCATTCGTCTTTCCGTACCGCTCCAGCGCGAAACGATCACCACCGATATAGGCCGTATCGGACGCACTCAGCGCGTGGAGTGCCTGGCCGGTAAACGGATCGTACGCCGTCGCGACAGTGCCTTCGTTAACAATCTGAATAATGCGCATCAAGGGGCCTTCTCCGATAACCGCGCTCCCTTGCGAACGCATCGCCGTCACGACCATAGCGGGCGTCGAACGCACTGTGCCAGATTCCGCTGCCGCCAATGCGGCGACAGGGGAAGAAAACAGACTTGGCACAGCTTGCACTGTCGTGGCAACCCCAGGAATATTCGGCCGAGGCGTCGATGTCGTTGAGCTCACGGCCGGCACGGCCATTGGCGAGAGCACCCCAGGCAACACCACGGCCACAAGACCGCTCGCCACGAGAAACAGAGCGAGGAGCACGGTCTTCGTCGTCCGCCATCGTTTTCCCGATTTATCAAAGAAAACCGGATACTCCATCATCGACCTCTCCTTACGGTAGTATTACAGGGCGAATTATAGGCAGGCGCCTAGACCGATTCAGTGATTTAAATTACAAAAAACAGATTCCATGCGTCGTCACCCCTAGGCAACACACCGTGAGCTCGGTATGCTAAGAACAAGGAGCGCGCATGTCACAAGCAAAGTCACCAAACTTTCGGAAGCAGTCCCTCCTCCTAGCGCTAGCGCTACTAGCTCTAGCGTGTGCTGGAGGTGTCATCTATGCACTGTCGCGCCGACACATCACGCCACAAGACACCTCATCGCGCCCTTGGTTTGCGCCCTATATCGACGTCACTGAAACCCCGACGTACGCATTTGATACGCTCGGCGCGACGGCGCACAGGGGAGGAGTATTGTCGTTTATCGTTGCGTCGCCACTCAATCCCTGCGCGCCTTCTTGGGGAGGCTACTACTCGCTCGACGGAGCCGACAGAGAGCTTCAGCTCAACGCGCGCATTGCCCGTCTTCGCAAGCAAGGCGGGGAAGTCGCCATTGCGTTTGGTGGCGCCGCAGGGAGTGAGCTCGCGTTGACCTGTCGCGACCACGACACGCTCGTCGCCGCCTACCAGAGCGTCATCGACCATTATGCGATTGGGACCGTTGATCTCGATCTCGAAGGTGATAGCCTCACCGACACAGCCGCAAGAGAGCGACGCGCGAGCGCCTTTGCCGAATTACAGACCGCAGCGCAGCGTGCCGGCCGCCACCTCTCCGTGTGGCTCACGCTCCCCGTCACACCTACTGGCCTCACCGACGCTGAGCTCGGTACGGTTACCGCCTTTTTGCGCCATTCCGTTGACATCGCTGGCATTAATATCATGACTATGGAGTACGGCGATAGCCGCCCAAGCAGCCAATCCATGCTCGATGCCGCAAAAAGCGCGCTCGACCATACGAAAGCGCAAATCGTCACCCTCTACCAGCAAGCGGGCATACCCCTTACACCCGATGCGGCGTGGATGAAGATTAGTGCAACGCCACAAATCGGCCAAGCGAGTACGAGCGACGAACTTTTTACCCTCGACGATGCCAAGCAGCTAAACGCCTACGCCAGATCCCGCGGAGTGGGGCGCATCTCCATGTGGTCGGCGAATCGCGACAAACCATGCGACCATGACGGCGCACCTCTGAACACCTGCAGCGGACTCTCTCAGCAAGCGTCGGCCTTTTCCCAGCTACTTGGCGATGGATTCGTAGGGAAAATTCCCTCACGCGCACCAACAGAACAGGACAGGTAGTGAAACGTCGGCACGAACACTACGAGAGACACTTTTCTCCTGATGCGCACCCGTCGCGGCGCACCCTGCTCATTGGCACCGTTGCCATCATTGGGCATATCGTCGGCTGCTCAGCACCTAGCGAACGTCGTTCGACGAACGAGCGTGATCACGAACGATATCCCGTGCACGAGAACGTCATTGCGACCGTGTTTTGGGTGGGCGAGGGCAGGACTCGTGAAAGTGTTCTCCCCAACGACGCTTCGGCTTGGGACAAACAATGGGTTGAGCACTACGGCGGCGTTGATACGCTCGATGCCACCGGACAGCGCAACTTTGTTCCAAAAGAAAATCCTTACTATTTCGCCTTACCCTTTAGCGACTACACCGAATACGGCCCAAAGCCACCGTCAGCACTGCGCATGGTCCCCTGGTACGACGGCACACCGCTCCGCAATGGCGAATCAATCCTAAAAAATCGTTGGATTAAAATTACCCACACGGCCGCAGACGGTATCGAGCGAACCGCCTATGCACAGTGGGAGGACGTCGGCCCAACAAACACAGACGACACTGGCTCTGTCTTTGGTAACAAAAAACCACAATACCAGCCCGCCGGCCTCGATCTTTCACCCGCCGCAGCGTGGGATCTCGCACTCGACGGAAGAGGTGTCGTGTCTTGGCAATTCGTCGACGAGACCGACGTCCCCGATGGTCCATGGCGACAGACTATCACCACCTCGCCGCCATCATTCTAGCGGTCCTATTGGCGTGCTATCCATCATGTTCT
>CAYSQL010000041.1:0-6552 GCA_964433265.1 uncultured Candidatus Saccharibacteria bacterium
AAAAGTGGGCAATGATGGGACTATTCAAACATACACAAACAAACACGCAGCCGCCGACGGAAGATGACGCGCCAACTGACGCGGCACAGGAGCCGTTTTTTGACGAGTACTACCGCGAGGAACTGCGCAACCATGGACGATGGTATTTCGAAAAAATCATCACGGAAAATGGCAATCGCTTCAAAGCTGATCTTGACACGACGCTCCAGGCGCTGAACGATGAGCTGCAAAAGCAAGTTACGCACCAGCTTGAGCAATCTCTCGCTAAGCTTGGTGACGACTTGAACGGACATGCGATGGAGCGCCTCGACCATCAAATCGACGAGTACGGCAAGCGTATGAAAGAGGCGCAAGATGGTGCGATTCAGTCGATGACGAAGAGCCTCGAAACAATCATGGCCCAGCAACACGAACTGAGCGACACGGTCCAAAAAGCGATTTCTGACGAAAAAGCACAGGTAATGTCGCTATTTGAAGAGAGCAAATCACAAATTTCTGCCATCAAGGATACGCAAAACGCCGCCCTACAGCAGCTGATGACGAGTGTACATACGTTAGAGGATCGTCAGCGCCAATTGGGGGAGACGCTCGAGAAGACGGTCGAGACCGAAAAGGCGGTGCGGCTCAAGGCGTTTGATGAGAATATGGCGCAAGTGGTCGAACGCTATCTGCTCGAGGCGATTGGTGATAGCTACGATTTACGCGGCCAACTCCCGTCAATCATCCGACGGCTCGACGAGCAAAAGCAAGCTATTAAGGACGATATCTCCCTATGAGTGAGTCGGAGCTGACCGTTCAGACGGTAATCCTGCCGCCAACGACAGTGACGATGTCGGACATGTCGCGTCTCGTGCGCGAACTCGAGCAAGTCGATGCTGATATGACGGCGATAACAATCCGCGAAAAAGAAGGCGTGCATAGCGATGTCCAGCCGGTTTTGTCGGAGCAACTGGCGGATTTTGTGCGCGAGAATCACGTGGCGCTCGAAGACGAACAGAAACGCGGGGCGCTCATTGCTGTCGTGCGACAGCTCAAAGGTACCGTTCCTATGGTGCATGTGACTGTCGCGGCGATGATCGATCGTGATAGTGTCGCGGAGCTCATCCAATGGTTTCGGGCGTCGATTCATCCGCAAACGGTCTTGGCGATTGGCGTGCAGCCAGCGATTATCGGCGGCATGTATATGCGGACGAAGAACCACGTGTATGACATGAGCGTGCGTCGTTTACTTCAGGAGAAACGAGACAGTCTCATGAAGGGCCTGGAGGCGGCGCGTGGATCGAGCTAAGCGATTCGAGAGCTTAGTGCAGGCAGGCAACCCGGTGGGAGAAATCATCGGGATTGATTCGTTCATGGTGAAAATAAAGGGGCTGCAGCCGACGAATATTCACGCGTTGGTTCGTTTCGACAACGAAAGCCGCGGTTATGTCCACCATATCTACGAAGATTACGTGATGGTGATGAAACTCGATCCGGTTGAGCTGACGGTCGGTATGGTGTGTGTTATCGAGAGTGAAGAGCTGGTGACGCCGGTTGGGCGCAATTACGTTGGGCGGGTTATCAACGTGTTTGGCGAGCCAATCGACGGCAAGGGGGTGATTGAGCCGGATCAAGATTGGGAGGTGTTTCATAACGCCCCGATGCTCTATGAGCGGCAGTTGCTCGACACGCAGCTTGAAACGGGCATCACCGTGCTTGACGTGGTGTTCTCGCTAGTGCGCGGGCAGCGCATGGCAGTGCTAGGTGACGGCAAGGTCGGTAAGACGGCGATGACGACACAAATCGCGATTAATCAAAAGAACACTGATATTACGGTGATTTACGTGCTCATCGCCAAGCGCCAACGCGATGTCGCGCAGTTGGTTGATCGGCTTGAGAAGAATGATGCGCTCAAAAAGGCGGTGATTATCGTGACGAATATGTTTGAATCGCTTATCCTCACCTACCTTGCCCCATATGTCGGTGCGGCGCATGGTGAGTATTTTTGGCAGAAATTAGGGATGGATACACTCGTCATTTATGATGATTTGACGAGTCACGCGCAGGCTTACCGAGAGATTTCTCTCATTGCTGGCGTGAGCCCGGGGCGTGATAGTTACCCTGGTGATATGTTCTACGCGCACTCTTCGCTTGTCGAGCGTGCGGGACGTATCGAGGCGAATCATGCCAGTCAGACGATTTTGCCAATTGTCTATGCGCCAGGCGGTGATATTACCGCCTATCTGCCGACGAACGTCATGTCGATGACTGATGGACAGTGGATTCTCGACATGAAAATTTTCAAGGATACGATGCGTCCGGCAATTAGCACGGGTCTGAGTGTCACGCGTGTCGGTGGTGTCGGACAAAATAAGCGGCAGAAAGCGCTCGCCGCGCAGCTCAACAAGACGCTTGCTGGCTACCACCAGGCTGAAGAATACGCGCACTTTGGCACCGAGCTCTCGTCGGAGTCGCAGGCCGATTTCGACAAGGGAACGATGCTCTTTAAGTTGATGAATCAAGCGATTGGTGAGGGCTATAGTCTGATGGATCAGCAGCTGTTGCTTGATATCGCCCTAGGCGCGACGCCGGTGGAAATCGTCGATATCGACAAACTCAAACAGCTTGTAGCGGAGCACAGTAAGCAAGTCGTCGAGGACAAGGACTCGAGTAACTTCGATGAAATCCGCGACAAACTAAAAACACAGGTCGTCTCCGTCAACAAAGAAGCCGCCGAGCGCGTTGCCCGCCAAGAGGCAACGGCGCAGGCGAAGATTGCGCAGTCGGCGCCTCAAATCGACAAGAAGTCCGCAGAAAAAACGGAGAAACCGGCGTGAAGCGACCATTAGAGATCAAGGCTGAAGAACAAGCGATGCGCACGATTGTCAGCCTGACGAGTGCGTTTGAGAGCTTGTCGAGCATGAAGATCATGCAGACAAAAAACAAGGTACTGATTAGCAATCAGTTTTTTACCGAGGTGTGGAATATCTATAAGCAGATTCGCGTCGACGCGATTTTTAACTTCGGTCGGCAATCGCATGAAAAAGCAAATGAGAAAGAGGTGCTGATTCTGATTACGGCGCCAAGCGGACTGATGGGCGATATCGATCAGCGGTTGATTCGGCGCCTGCGCGAATATTACGATGAGGAACGCCACGATATCATCGTCATTGGTCATCACGGCGCGGCGCAGCTCAAGCAAGTGCATATCGAGTACGACAAGTATTTTGATTTGCCAAAAAATGATTATATCAACGTCGATCCATTGATTGTCGAGATTCGCAAATACGCAAAGAGCCGGGTTTTTTATCAGGATTACGTCTCGCTGTCACAACAGGAAATCAAAAGTATCGATATCGGTGAGGAAATTTCGACGATGGGACGCGTTGCTGATCTCGAAGTGGTTGATGCCGGAAAAATTACAGAGAAGAACTACATATTTGAACCAAGTTCGTATGCTGTGGCGGCACATCTTGAGACGGCGATTGTTCGGTTGATGTTGACGCAGTTTATTTTTGATAGTCGCCTCGCGCAACTCGCCAGTCGATTTCGAGCAATGACCGCTGCGAAGGAACGATCGGTTGAAACGGCCAATTCCCTCCACACGCAGTACAGTCGAGCGAAACGCGCACTTGTCGACACGCGACTCAAGGAGAGCCTGGCGGGCCTGAAGAAAATACGTGCCGAAGGAGGAGGTGGAGGATGAACGGGCAAGCGACGGACGGCAAGGGTATCGTGCGTATCCTGCGTGATTTAGTGATAAAAATTCAATTCACTGGCGAGATGCCACGGGTGAACGAAATTGTTCATGTTGACAACGAGGCGAAGACGCCGCTCCTCGTCAGTTCGATTGAACACGGTGACACGGCGGTGTGTCTCAACATCGCGGGTGATCGCAGCCTGAAAAAAGGCGCGCTTGTTAGTCGGAGTGGCCATAGTCTGGAGGTTCCCGTGGGCGATGCGATGGTCGGGCGCGTGTGGGATGCAATGGGGCGGCCGATTGATGGCAAGCCGCAGCTTGACGATGCTATTCTCGCTAAGATGCCGAAGCGCTCGATTTTTGCACCGGCGTTTCAGGAAACCTCGCTCAAGAGCCGTCCTGATGAGATATTGGAAACCGGTATCAAGGTACTGGATTTCTTTACCCCGTTTGTAAAGGGGCGCAAAATCGGTATCGTCGGTGGAGCGGGTGTCGGTAAGACAGTGCTCACGATGGAGATGATTAATAACGTGGCGGTTGGCTCCGGGGCGCTCAGTATTTTTGCGGGCATCGGGGAGCGTATTCGCGAGGGACACGAACTTTACGATACGCTGAAGAACAACGATTTGCTCAAAACGACCGCGATGTTCTTTGGCCAGATGAATGAAAATCCGGTGCAACGCTCGCTCATCGGCTTGAGCGCGATTACGCTGGCTGAGTTTTTTCGTGATGATCAGAAGAAGGATGTTCTCTTGTTTGCCGACAATATGTACCGCTATATCCAGGCGCGTAACGAAGTCTCGACGATTATCGACCAGACGCCAGCAGAAGGTGGCTACGAGCCGACGATTTTTAGCGACGTCAAGGCGTTGCAGGATCGATTGGCGAGCAACGAAAATGGCTCGATTACGGCTCTGCAGACAATTTACGTGCCTGCGGATGATTTGTCCGATCCAGCGGTGCAGATGATTCAGCACGAGCTCGATAGTATTATCGTCCTGAGTCGTGCGGTCGCCGCGCAAGGGATTCGCCCGGCGGTGGATATCAATGCCTCGTCGTCGAGTCTCCTGACGCCGGAAATCGTTGGAGAACGGCATTACCAACTTAGTATCCGTGTGCAGGCGATTTTGCAGAAATACGAGTCACTCAAGGGCATTATCGCAATCATCGGTGAAAGTGAATTGTCAAACGAAGACCGCGAGGACTATAACAAAGCAAAAAAACTGATTCAGTTCTTTTCGCAGCGATTTAATGTTATGGAGAAAATGTCGGGTATTCCTGGTGAGCATGTCACACGCGAAGACACGCTTAACGGTATTGAGGAGATTATTCGTTGACCGAGCCGGCAAATACGGCGCAGGGTGCGATGCAGCCGACACATAGTCGACCGACGATGGCGGTCAAGATTTACGCTCCTTTTCAAATTTATTTTGAGGGCGAGGCGTACAGCGTTAGTGGGATCAACGCGATCGGTCCCTTTGACGTCCTCCCCCATCACCGGAATTTTTTGAGTATGCTCCTTCCCTGCACGATTACGGTGCAGGCACCTGATGGCGTGCATACAGTGCCGGTCCGGCGCGCCCTGATGCATGTCAAAGCGGATTACGTCGCAGTGTTTGTAGATGTCTAAGGTGTCTGACAAGTCCTAATTAGTGACGAAGTAGTCAAAGGTGAGGACTTGGTTGGCGGGCGCTGGGCTGGCGCTACAGACGCTAAAGCCATTGTTGTCACGACTGGCATAATACTGGGTCTGTCCAGCGGCGGCGCTTGCTGGACTGATGAGGACATGAGGCTGATTGCTAAAGGCTTGTTGAAAATTGATGCGGATGAAGCAGCCGGTCGTTGGGTTGTTGCCAGTATTGACATTGATAGTGCCCGTCGTGTCCGAACCATTGACCGATGACGTGCCGCCACCGCCCAGGACGCCGGTATTGACTGTGTGCGAGGGGGTGGGCCCGGTGAATGCCAGGTGATTTGGTACTTGTAATGAGGCATTGCCACTCAGGACAAGGCGGGTAACGGTGATTTGTGAGGCGGTCATAGGGCCGCTGAATGATGAGGTACCAGCGACCGTCAAATCACGCACGGTCGTCGCGCCTTGGATCGCAGTCGTGCCGGCAACCTGGAGGCTATTGATTTGTGCCGTGCCGAGGTTGGACGTACCAGAGACGGTGAGTGATGGCCCTTGGATGCTTCCTCCTGTCTGAAAATTCCCTGCCACGCTCAAGTTGCCACGCATCAGGCTTTGGCCGGCGATGATGGCATTGCCTTGGATAGTGAGCGTCTGTGATGCATTGCCGACGGTTGCGTCAGTGTTTGCGAGCTGTTTCAGGGCGTCTTGCGTCAGCGCCTGCGTGCCAATCGTTGGCGTTGGCGGCACTTTTTGGCTATTGAGATAATTGACAATCGTAATGACCGCCGCGACGATGACAATGAGGAGGAACGACAGGAAGTAAACATTGACGCGACGAAAAAAGCGGCGAATGGGTGAGAGTTTCTTTTTGGCGGTCTGCTCGGCGTCTGCTACGGCGTTTGCTTCTGATTCGGCAATTTGCTGCGCTTCGTTCTCAAGATCCTCTGGGGTGCGGCTGAGCGCGTCGGCCGGAGTCTGTGACTCTGCTACCGGATTCTCCTCGACTGGAGCCGTAGGTGTCGACGATGGCTGCTCGCCAGAGTCCCCTGCAGACGCCGATTCGTGTGGCGTCGTGTCTGATGATGGCGTGTCGTTTGCTTTATCCATAGTATTTTTTTCAATCGTACGTATCCCTAGCTTACTATAGGTGCCTTCTTTACGCTAGCGCTTGTCTACCTGAGTCTCAAACCCTCCCACTCCACACCCCCTTACACGCCTGGTATTCCTGACAGGAGTACCA
>CAYSQL010000042.1:0-2584 GCA_964433265.1 uncultured Candidatus Saccharibacteria bacterium
CGCATAATGCCCCGTCGCAATCAAATCCGCCCCATCCTCGAGCGCCGTCTCGAGAAACAGCTTAAACTTCACCTCTTGGTTACACATAATATCAGGGTTTGGCGTCCGTCCGAGCTTATATTCGTCAATCATATACTGGACGACTTTTTCGCGATACTCACGCTCAAAATCGAACACCTTAAAATCAATTCCCAATTGGACCGCCACGCGTTTGGCGTCCGCCAAATCATCCGCCCATGGACAGCGCATGCCAGGCAAGTCCTGCGTCCAGTTTTTCATATACACACCCGTCACATCATAGCCCTGTTCAACCAGTAGCGCCGCCGTAAGCGACGAGTCAACGCCACCGCTCATACCGACATACACTTTCTGCGTCATACTATTTCGCCCCCTCGGCTTCGAGTGTCAGCGAACGCACAACCTCAGGCACCGCCACAACCCATCCATTTGGCGTCAACCACCACCAACCGCTCCACTGCTTGTCGTAGTACGTAGGACGCGCCCGAAAAGTCACCTTCGGCGCTTCTTTGCGAAATTCGAGCATTGCGCGCCGCTCATGGTAACGTGATGTCACCAAAATAACCGTCGAAATCCCCATACTGTCCAGAATATACTTCGTCTCAGCCGCGTTCTCCGCCGTATTCGTACTCTGGCCTTCGACAATAATCATCTTGGGGTCAACCCCCGCATCAATCGCTTGACGTTTCATCACCTCGGCGTTGCTTGGGCCCGATTTATCTGCTGCCCCACCAGAGAAAATCAGATACTTCCCCCATCCGAAGCGGAACAGCTCAATCGCCTCCTTGGCACGCCCCGACGTATCGCCGCCACTAATCGCGACAATCGCCCCCGCCGAACGGCACTTCGCCGAAGTATCAGCCGTCGCACTAGGCCGCTGTCCACACCCACGCAGGTCATCCACGCCGAGATACGCACTTATTCCCCACGCGGTCAGAAGGAACGCGACAACAAGCATAGTGAGCGAGATGATCAGTGTTTTCATCGCACCACCCGCTCTTTTTCCGTCTGGACCGCTCGGATAATCGCCGCAGCGGCAGCCGCGCTGTTCGTCTCATTACTCAACCGTCCCAGCGTGAGACGTAAACTGCCATCCGCAGCTTCAGGTGCAAGCCCGATTGCCTCGAGTACATGCGAGCGCGTGCCTTTGTTTGCCGCGCACGCGCTGCCGGTCGCGACTAAAATACCGTGACGCTCCAGCAAAAACAAGACTCGTTCCGCATCAATATTTGGAAAAGACACATGAAGATGGCCCGGCAAGCGGTGTTTTCTATCACCCGACACGACCGCGTCGGGGTGCGCGGCAACAATCGCCACCTCCAAACCATCGCGCAAAGCCGTTAGCCGTTTCGCTTCGGATTTTCGATGCTCATCGGCCAGTTCCATCGCCTTAGCAAAGCCAATCGTACCGGCAACATTCTCCGTCCCGCTCCTCAGGCCCCGTTCCTGACCACCACCGACAATTTGCGGCGTCAGGCGCACCGTACGGCTCGTCCAGAGCAGTCCCATCTGTTTTGGCCCATAAATTTTACCGGCGTTAATCGTCATCGCATCGACACCAAGTCGCGCGACATTAATGTCAATCTGCCCCACCCCCTGCGATGCATCCGTGTGCAGTATAAGCGGTGTCGCCACGCCAGCTTCACGACGCTCGCGCCGAATCGCTTCGCAGATTTCGGCAATCGCTCGCAAGGGCTGGATTGTCCCGAGCTCGTTATTCGCCAGCGCCACGCTCACGAGCGTCGTGTCGGGACGAATTGCCGCCCTAACGGCCTCCGGGTCAACACGACCCCGCTCATTGACTTCGACGAGCGTATGTTCATGCGTTTTCGCCGCTTCAAGCACCGCCTGGTGCTCAATGGCCGTCGTCACAACATGTCCCGCTACGCTACCAAACATCAGATTGATCGACTCGGTCGCACCCGCCGTCATCACCAATTCATCGCCCTTTGCTCCCAGACAATGCGCAATCCGCGCCTTTGCTGTCTCATACGCCCGGCGCACATCAATCGCGGGCGCGTACGGACTCGACGGATTAAAAAACGACTCGCTAAAAAACGGCTGCATCACCTCAAGCACGCGCTCGTCCATAGGCGTCGCGGCAGCATGATCAAGATAGATATAGTTGGTCGTCACTACCCTATTTTACCATTTACGCGATTGGTTCGCCGGTCGAAGGATCGAGATGGTAAATCTCTCGCATCACTCGCTCGTAATAAATCTGCACGGACAGGGCAAAATTCTGGTATTCCTGCCCCTCTAGGTAGCTGTAACGCGCACCTTCTTGGACTTTGAGAACGCCGTTTTCATTCACCTCGTAACGTATCGTGCTCGACTGCAATTTTCGCTTGTCGTCAACCCACTCCTCATACCAAATCCAGGTATTCGCATCGAGGCAAAAAAACTCACGACGATGGCCTTGCGGTAAAGCCCCAAAAATCTGCGCGCCAATCTCGCTTTCCATTCGGATCAAGTCGCGCTCAGTAATCTGTTTGAGCGGGCGATTTTTTGGGATATGGGTAATCTGGGCGACTTCTGGATCACCAACGACGAGGCCGAGGGCTTT
>CAYSQL010000042.1:2684-6338 GCA_964433265.1 uncultured Candidatus Saccharibacteria bacterium
GCCTCCCCCGCAAAAAAGGCCGCAGAAGATTCTTTCACCGCCTGGCCATAGGTCGCACTCGCGCCAATTTCCTGCCACTGAGGCCGCGCACCAGGGGTAGTAGCGGGCGTCTCCTCGAGGGCTGATCGATCAATAGGTGTTTCTATAACTTGAGCGTGCGTCGCCTCCGCCTCTCGACGCGCTGCATCTGCCAATTGTTGAATACGACCAAAATCATCGGCGAACGCCTGTTCGGGCGGATTGGTCGCGTTTTCAAGTATCTGAGTCGGTAGGTGGTAGGCGTCGTCTATAGTGTTCATGGTGGTATCCAAACAACATCCGCGCGTTTGCGGTGGTAGTGCGCGCCACAAGCTCGACCGAGGTGTTTTTCACCTCAGCCTGATGCTCTGCGACCCTCCCCACATACGCTGGTAAGTTCATTTTACCACGAAATGGCTTCGGGGTCAAGAACGGCGCATCTGTTTCGAGAAGGATTTTCTCGAGTGGTAGCTCCGTATACATTTGCTGCTGCAGCGGGTCTTTCGTGAAGGTGCTAATGCCGTTCACGCCGATATACAGACCGCGCTCGATGCCGCGTCGCATATTCCCTGGCGTGTCCGTAAAACTGTGCAAAACACCCCGTACCTCTGGAAAATCATCGATAATCGGCCAAAAATCGTCAAACGCCTCGCGCACATGGAAGCTCACCGGCAAGTCGTAGTGTCGCGCCAACTCGAGTTGCGCCCGCAAAGCGCCCCGCTGCACCTCGCGTGGACTATGATCGTAAAAATAGTCCAAGCCGATTTCACCAATACCAATCACCCGCTCGTGCTGCTCAGTCAAAATCTTGCCAATTTCCGCCCAGCCATGATGACTCTCATGCGGGTGAACACCAACGATCGCAAAACACTCGTCATGCGACTCCGCGAACTCCACCGCCTCACGCGAGCTACGTTCG
The DNA here is from genome assembly GCA_964433265.1 of uncultured Candidatus Saccharibacteria bacterium. GTDB lineage: Bacteria > Patescibacteriota > Saccharimonadia > Saccharimonadales > Saccharimonadaceae > Saccharimonas. The sequence goes on from CAYSQL010000042.1 coordinate 3,622, forward strand.
TCTGTCCCCACACAAAACATCGTCACCCCTGCCGCACGCGACTGCGCGTACGCCTCCTCTTGGTTATCCGGATAAAACTCCGTATCGTGAATATGACAATGCGTATCGACTAAGCGCACGGGGATTATTGCTCCTTTGGCGCGTGCGGATCGGGCGTGTGGATATATCGTCGAGGAAATAGTGGCTGTACGTCGCTCGGCACGACGCCAGCCGCAAAAATCGCACGAATTGCCTCGGCCGTCGTCGGCATGAACGGCACGAGCAAGTCGGCAATCTGCACGAGAATACTCGCTGCGTAGGCAAGCACTTCTGCGAGATGTTCTGCCTCATCGGCATCTTTTTCACGATTCTTGGCAATTTCCCATGGCTTCACGTTTTCAAGATACTGATTGAGCGAACGCACTGTTAGCCACACTTCGTCCATCGCTCGATTAAACTCGAGATCCGCCATAGCCCGGCGGTACGGCTGCATGTCGTGCTCGGCCTGCGGAGCATCGCCAATCACGCCCGCCTGGTAGCGCGTCAGCATCGCCGCGACGCGTTGGACAAGGTTGCCGAGATCGTTGCCAAGCTCAGTGTTGTAGGCCGTCTCAAATTTTTCCCAGGTGAAATCACCGTCATCTTGTGTTGGCACATGCCGGGAGAAATAGTAGCGGTAAGCGTCAGCGCCAAACTCATTGATAATCTGTAGCGGATCGACAACATTACCTACCGTCTTGCTCATCTTTTGCCCACCGGAATCAATAAAGCCATGCACGAGCAACGTCTTTGGCAACGGCACACCGATGCCGAGCAGGATGACGGGCCAAATCCCGGCATGAAACCGCAAGATATCCTTGCCGATAACCTGTACATCCGCCGGCCAGAATTCTTGCCACTCAGGCTTGTCTGGGTAGCCAAGGACCGTCAGGTAGTTCGATAACGCGTCAAGCCAAACATACATGACCTGCGAATCATCACCCGGCACTGGAATACCCCACGCGAGGCTCTTGCGTGGACGAGAAATCGACACGTCCTGTAAGCCGTCTTTTATCAGCTCCAGGAATTCGCGCTTGCGAAATTCCGGTACAATCCGCATCCGTCCAGTCTCGATTGCTTCGCGAACCTGGTCGGTATAAGCGCTCATTTTTAGATAATAATTTTCTTCGCTAACGTGCTCGTACGGCGTATTGTGGTCGGGACAAATGCCGCCCGTTGCCTGCACTTCTTTGTCGGTGAAAAACGCCTCGTGTCCGACGCAGTACCAGCCTTCATAACTGCCCTTGTAAATCACGCCAGCCTTGTCGAGTAATTGCCAGATATACTGCACGGCACCCCGGTGATGCCCGTCGGTCGTACGGATAAAATCGGTGTACGTCATCCCCATGATATCCATGAGATTCTTGAAATTAACGTGCATTTCGTCGACGTAGGCCTGCGGAGTTAGGTTGTTTGCGGCGGCTTTGCCAGCAATCTTGCTTCCATGCTCGTCGGTCCCTGCCTGCAAACGAACGGTCTTGCCGTTTTGACGTTGATACCGTGCCCAAATATCAGCAATCAGATAGTCAAGTGCATTGCCAATATGCGGCTTGCTATTGGCATACGCGATAGCAGTGGTGATGTATAAATTTTTTCCCATTGTTTTTATTGTACCACCTCGTACTAGGCATGGCACGCATAACTATTAGGCGAGAAGATCCGCACAAATCACCCTACGCGCCGCGTTAAATCTTTGGTAGCGGGACGCCAGTCTTCTCACTCACTTTTTTTGCCCACGACAAGAGGCGTTCGAGTTGACGCTGCAATTCTTTTTGCTCATTAACACTAAGGGACGTCTTTTTCTCTAGTACAACAATACGGTCATAGATTTCGCGGACATCGCTCTCGACGCCCATGAGACGACTATCGATTGCCTCTACAATACCCCGAATATCAGTCAGCTCGGTACGCATTTGGCGCAGTTCGCCATGAATACCGTCCACCTCATGCTGTATCTGCTCAAAACGAGCGTCGACTTGTTCAAAATGCGCGTCCATTTGTTCAAAACGAGCGTCGACTTGTTCAAAATGCGCATCTATCTGCTCAAATTTTTCGTCATGCGCTTCAAATCGAGGGAGAATAATCTCGTTCAACGCGTCGACGACACCATCAGTGATGGCGGACTTGATCCATTGCTTGTCATCGTCCGTTAGGCTCATGCTCCCAGTATACACTAGGCAGCCCCCAACGATAATAGGTACCCCGTTTCTTTTAGCGACGCGAGCGACTAGGCGAGGTAGACGAGCACGCCGATGCGCCCACCCCTGTCGCCTGCCGCGTGTGAAAAATAGTTGTCGTCAGCCATCGTGTCAATCGACGAGACGTGCACATTCTCGCGCAATACACCTGCTTTTTCGAATAGAGAACGGTTAAACCCGGCAAGATTAAGCAAAGCCCCGTTGCCATCATCCTGGTAAAATCCCTGCCAATCCGGGTCGTCACGTCGGTCAAACCAATCGAGTCGATAGCTATCTTCGCCGGCGTGCGGACTCATCCAGATCATTAGGTCGGCCACCCGGCTTCCTTCGTCCACGAACCTCTTCACTATCCGTGACGCCAGTTTCGCGTAGCTAGAGTGCCTGCCGAGATGCACCAGAGCGATGGCGCCCCGCTTTGGGTCATAAATCACCGTTGCCGCGCAGTCTGCGACCGGCAACATCAGACCGACGCCACGGGTTGTCGTGTAGAGCGCATCCGCC
>CAYSQL010000043.1:0-6315 GCA_964433265.1 uncultured Candidatus Saccharibacteria bacterium
GAAACTCGAGATTCCCACACTCCGAGTCATCCTCTCGGACATTAGCCGCTTTGCCCTCAAAGTCGCCAAAGAAAACGCGGCCAACCTCCGGGCAGACATTCTATTCGCACAAAGCGACCTGCTTGATGGAATTGCAACGCCGCTCGATTGCGTCATCGCAAACCTTCCTTATGTCGATCGCTCGTGGGAGGTCTCACCAGAGACAACCTACGAACCAGCGCTCGCGCTCTACGCTGACAATGCCGGGCTCAAACTGATCGAGAAATTGATTGATCAAGCTGCCGCCAAGCTCTCCCGTGGCGGCCATTTACTGCTCGAAGCCGATCCGCGTCAGCACGGCACTATTGTTATCGCCGCAAAATCCAAAGGCTTCGATCTGCTCGAAACCTCTGGTTTTATCATTGCCCTAAAAAAGTCGCCCCTCTAACCGTTCGTCGCCTGCTGCGGATATGCCGCCAAGGTCACGCGTACTGTCATCTCCTTGCCGTCACGAATCAAGGTAACGTCAATCGCATCACCAGGCGCATACTCGCCAATCAAACTCGACACCCCACCTTGCGGACCAACCTGCAGGGTATTAATCTTCGTAATGATATCTTTGTCGTGAATGCCCGCCTTTTCCGCTGGACTACCCGACTGAATCGGGTTTGAGCCATCAGAAGCGACGACATAGGCCCCCTGCGTGACGCTGAGGTTGTAGCGCTTCGCAACATCAGCGGTAATCGGCAGATAGTTCAAGCCGAGATACGCTCGCTGAACGCCCTTTCCGGCTTCAACTGATTTCAACGCTCCCTTGGTCGCATTGATAGGAATCGCAAAACCGATACCCTGCGCATTGGCCGCGACAGCTGTATTGATGCCAATCACCTGCCCCGCGCGATTCAGCAATGGGCCACCGGAGTTGCCAGGGTTGATAGCAGCATCCGTTTGGATTAAGTCGGTGAGATTCTCGGTACTTGACGATTGTCCTGATTGCCCACCGTCACTCGACGCTGAAACGGGGCGCCCCTTGCCAGAGATAATGCCGCTCGTCACCGTGTTCTGATATTGGCCAAGCGAATTACCGATTGCGATGACACTCTGACCGACACGCGTCGTTGACGAATCACCCAGCGTCGCTGCCGTCAGATTCTTCGCGTCCTTCAGCTTAAGGTATGCCACATCGTTCAACGGGTCAGTACCGACGACCTGCACATCTGAATATGTCGTTCCGTCCGCCGTCACAACTTGGATGGTATTTGCGCCACTGATAACGTGCTTGTTGGTGAGAATATAGCCATCGGCCGAGACAATAATGCCCGATCCCGCCGCCTCCTGATTACTCGTCCCAAAGTATGATGAAACCGTCGTGTTCGTTGTAATTGACACAACCGCAGGCGAAACTTTTTCAGCAACATTTGCGACGACATTCTCTTCGTCTGTCGTCACGAGATTGCCGTCACTCGCCGGCGTAAGACGGCTCGTTAGTTGGTTCGTATTCACCGTCGACGACTGCCTGAGATATACCCACATCGATGTCGCCCCGAGTACCGCGGCTACCGCAACCACAGCGCCAATTCGCCATAGCCGCTTCTGGCGTCCTCTGCTTTTTTTTGTTGCCGGTGCCACTGGTGGCACGGGTTGCGAATTCATAGCCTATTTCCCTCCTTTTCTACCGATAATCGGCTTAAATCGAACCGCTATTGAGACTATTGTAGAAGAATAGCAACGCAAGCAGTAAAGCAGCTGAAAAGATTGTCGGCATGACGATATCTTTTGCCAAAATCGTCTTATGCTCATGGTAACTCTGATAGCCCCGCACCATCACAAAAGCAATCGCCGTCACGACAAGCGCGAGCTGCGACAGTTTCACACCAGAAAAGCCGGGCACCGCATAGGCAAAGAGCCAATGATATCCCGCCCAACCCAGTTCGGCAAATAGGAGCCCCGACAAAAGGGCGTATTGGTTCGCCATCGGCTCCTCATAGCTCCCGAGCACATGCCGCGCTGCCGAAAAGCCAATAACCCACATGCCCACAACGAACAACGAAGCATCCCATTCGTATGAGATCATCGACAGAGCCGTAATACCGAGAAAGACGGCGACGCCCGCTTGCAGTGTGACGATTGATCGCTTGGAACGCGGCTTGATGACGAGCAACCAAACGACAAAAAAGAGCGTGACAGCCCCCTGCAGCCAGACCGCCCCACTCGCCGCATAGAGCAGTGTGACAATACTCAAGCCGACAATCATATCGACCATGTTCGCTACCAAGTTTGCGAACCAGAAACGCGGCCGAACGGCGAATGCCCGCCACTTACTGAGAAGAACGACAGCAACCGCCAAGCCCGAAGATAGCCCAGTGGCAACAATGAGTAAAAGTGTCGTCGCCAGGCCAACATTGAGGAGAACGTAGACCAGTTCGCTCAGCCGCGAGCGACGTTTATGTGATTTCAATAAGTCCATTACCGTTCTGTATTATATCATATGCCTCGTCACTACTGACCAGTCGCCGCAACCGTCGGCTTCAAGACAACGACAACGAAATCCGTCGTTGCAGCTACGGCAATCGGTGGCGTATCCGTCGAGACCGTCGCACCGTACAGCGACGCAAGCTTCTTTGCGGTCTCTGGCTTGGTCGCATGCACTTGATAGATCAGGTTGCCCGTATATTTGCCACCTTCCGGTGCATTATCAACTGCGTCGATTGTCATGCCAAGTTTTTCGAGCGCGTCACCCTCTGTCTTCGCCGCGCCCGCCACACCCGAAGCGTTCAGAACAACGATGTGCGCATCCTCGCGAGCTACTGGGCTGGTATTTAATTTCTTATGGATATACGCCTGGAGCGCCGAGAACTGGTAGAGACCCTCTGTTGGTTGCGCAGCGCCTGTCATGATCCCGTCCGCCTGGAGATCAAGGCTTGTGATGCTGCTATTCGGCATATTCTGCGCAAGCGAGACGAGCGTTCGAATCTCGCTTGTATCAAAGTTCGTCCGCAAGTTCTTGCCAAACGCGTCGATGATGCCCGTCACCTTGCCGAGGTTTGTCAATGTGCCCGTGCTTAGCGCTTTGTCTTTAATCGCTTTGATGATTTTTTGCTGATTCTGCTCACGGTCAAAGTTCGAGCGCTCGAAGCCATAAGTAGGAGCTGTATCGCCGCGCGCCTGCGCCAAGTAAAGTGCGTGTTCGGCATCGAGGTTGACCGGACCATTCGGATAATCAATGAAATGGCCGTTCGGCGGACAGTTCTTTTTCATCGTCGCGAGACTTGCGTAGGCATTGCCCCCCTTACACTTCCAGTCAAAGTTGCTGTCCATCTGTCCACGGGGATCTTGACTCTCAATCGTCACCGTAATCCCACCAAGTGCCGCCACGACATCACGCATGACCGAGTAGTTCACGTGTACCGAGTATTGGATATCGAGCCCCAATATACCACCGAAAAATTGCCTTGATGCAGTTTGACGCTCCTGTTCGGCGGTATCAGTGTTCTCTTGATTGACACAGTTGAAATAGACGTTGACCTTTCCCGCATACCCAGACATACAAGCCATCCCGTACTTCGCCTCAAGATCACGCGGCACGCTAATCATGTAGGCATTTCTCGCTTTTTGGTCGATGCTGAGCACCATGATCGAGTCGGTTAGATAGCCCGCATCATGCCCCGGATCGTCCTCTGATGTCCCGAGGATCAATATATTACTCCGGCCGTTCTCGTCCATCTTGAGATCTTTTTGCTGCACGAGACCGAAGACATCGCCCTTAAATGCCGATCGACCAGCGAGCAATGTCTTCACGACGAGGTAGCCGCCGATAAGAACGCCCAGAGCAACCAATGCGATAACGACGCGCTTAATGATTTTTTTACGCCAACCTGGCTCGCCACCGCGTTTCTTGCGTCGGCCCCTAGGCGCCGCCGTATCGCCATCTGTATCAATTTGTTGCAGCGATTCATCGACGTCGCGCCGACTCAGCCCCCGAGACGCCGTAAGCAACGTATCCGTCTGTGTAGGCCCTTTACGATCTGACGGCTGGACCGAAGCCTCAAGCAGCCCGTCACGAGCGAGTCGAGGCGCTTCAGTGCCAGACGTAGGTCGCGGTCGACGCGGTGCGTCATCAATATGATATTCGCCGATTATCCCCGACGAACGCCTCGGGATAAAGCCATCAATAGTAGGTTTCTTTGCCATAAGCTCTCCCTACTATACCCGATTTCAAGTCCGAATCCAAACCGAAACGCTTCTACTTTATTTCGTATTTCCCGCCATGTCCTGTATAGTAAAGAGGTTATGCAGCCAAGTTTTTTTGAACGTCACCCCCGAATAAAAGATATACTCAATCTGATTCTCTTCGTTGCGCTTGTCGCGCTCGGTACGCTGATTATTAATACTTTTGTCTTCCGTAGTTTTAGCGTGCTCGGGCCCAGCATGGAAACGACGTTATATACTGGCGACCGACTCATCGTGAACCGTTTACCGGTCACATGGGCACAGGTTCGCAACAAACAATATGTTCCAGAGCGCGGTCAAATTATCGTCTTTAAAAATCCTCGTTTCGTCGCTGGCGAGCCAGACGAATACATCGTCAAACGCGTCATCGCCTTCCCTGGCGAACGGGTCGTTGTGAAAGACGGCGTTCTGACCGTCTACAATGCCCAAAACCCAAACGGATTCCGTCCCGACGATTTACATAAGGGCCCCGGCTCGCCCACGAGCGGCGACGTTGATACGATCGTACCAGATGGAACCCTCTTTGTATCTGGCGATCACCGCCAAGGAAACTTCTCCTACGACTCACGGAGTGGCCTCGGCACGATTCCCTTCATTGACGTCGTCGGACCGGTCTCGATCCGTATATTCCCCCTTAATAAAGTTAGCTTCTTTTAGAAATCGAGAGATGACCTATGAAAAGAGCACGAGTACTCACCCGTGCTCTTTTCAGCGCGACATCACACCTAGCCAAGCAATTTTGCGGAAATCCGCTCGAAGTCGTCTGCACTCTTGAACTTAATGACGATTTGCCCCGAACCACGCGTATTCGAACTGATGCGCACCGGCGTTGAAAAGCGCTTCTCAAAACGAACGGCTTGACTGGTAAAGGTCGTGTTCTTGGTTTTTTTTGCGCCCACGCCACCTTGTTTTGGCGCCACGGCACGCTCTTTTTTCAGATCAACGATATACTGCTCGATCGTCCGTGCGCTCCACTCCTCCTTGAGAATCCTCGGCAGGACACCTTCAATCGTCTCGGCATCGAGATTGATCAACGGCCGCGCCTGGCCTTCACGAATCGCGCCATCAGCCAATGCCTTACGCACCGACTCAGGTAGACGCAGTAGCCGCAAGGTATTACTAATCGCACTGACCGATTTGCCACCGACTCGCTCCCCAATTTGGTCCAGCGTCAGATTAAACTGATCACGTAACTTCAAGTATGCCGTCGCGGTTTCAAGCGGATTGAGATCCCGACGTTGCAGATTCTCGATCAACGAAAGCTCGAGTTTGTGCTGATTCGACAACGTCCGCACCAACGCTGGGATTTTCTCAAGGCCAGCGCGCACGGCCGCTCGATAACGACGCTCACCGGCGACAATCGTATAGCCTGCACCGTCATGACTCGGCGTCACGACGATTGGCTGCAAGACGCCATGTTCCTTGATCGACGCCGCCAGTTCATCAAGTGCGAGCTCATCAAAATAACGTCGTGGCTGCTCGGGGTCGGGGGTGATTTCCGACAGTTTTATCTGTCGCAGATCACTGACTTTTTCGTCCTGATCAGCCGTTGGGTCAAATGATTCATCGAGCAATTCCGTCGGAATCAGCGAATCAAACCCGCGGCCCAACCCTTTTTTAATTGACACGATCCATCACCTCCTTCGCTAGCGCCTTGTATGCCCGCGCCCCCTTGCTAAATCGATCATACTCGCCGATTGGCAACCCATGACTTGGCGCCTCCGCGAGACGAACGTTACGCGGGATGCTTGTTTTGAACACTTTCGAAGGAAAATGTTTCGAAATTTCCGCAAGCACCTGCGTCGACAGCGACGTCCGTCCGTCCACCATCGTCGGCAATACGCCAATCAAGTCGAGCGTCGGGTTCATTCCCTTTCGCACAAGCTTCATCGTCTCGAGCAGCTGGCTCAGTCCCTCGAGCGCATAAAACTCCGCCTGCACCGGCAATAACACGTAGTGAGCCGCAATCAACCCGTTCACCGTCAGCAAGCTCAGGCTTGGCGGACTATCAATCACGACATAGTCAAACTGTGGTGCGGTGTCGATGGCGTTTTTGAGCCGAGTGAAGCGCCGATTCGCCTGCGCTAGCTCAACCTCGGCATTGGC
>CAYSQL010000044.1:0-6067 GCA_964433265.1 uncultured Candidatus Saccharibacteria bacterium
AGCTTGCTGCCGTCGCTGGAGCTGGCGATGGATTGCCAGTAACGCGAGCCGGCGGCGGTGCGCTCCGTCCAGGTGGCACCGGAATCTGACGAGGTGTAGAGAGAGCCACCCGACACCACCGCCGCGAGCTTGCTGCCGTCGCTGGAGCTGGCGATAGATTGCCAGCTATGGGACCCGGCCGTGGTTCGTTCCGTCCAGGTCGCGCCGGAGTCGGTCGAGGTGTAGATGGAGCCGCCATTGTCTCCGGCCGCGAGCTTGCTGCCGTCGCTGCTGCTGGCGATAGAAGTCCAGTTACGAGATCCGGCGGAGGTTCGTTCCGTCCAAGTCGCGCCGGAGTCGGCGGAGGTGTAGATAAAGCCGACGTTCTCGGCCGCTACCAGTTTGCTCCCGTCGGAACTGGAGGCGATTGGGTACCACTGCGCTCGATCTCCAGTAAGATCCGTCGGCGCCTTCTGCCACACGTAATCCCCAGGCGCAGCCTGTGCGAGTTGCGTGAGCCCGGCAGCCATGACGACCAGGGCCGTGAATATGGCGCCGCCGCGTTGCCAAAGCTTGACTTGTCGTTGTTTCTTAGTATTCACCCCGAACTTGAATGCGAGCGCTCTCATGCACTTCTACTCTCTCTATTTAGTTGTCTCTCTCTTTTTGTTTGCTCGCACCAAACAGTTGCTTTGCATTATAGTGGTTATGGCTTGGGGTGTCAATGCATTACTAAAGATTACGCGCTTTCGCAAACTACAATCATAAGAAACTGAACTCCCGATATTAATCGTAGTAGTTGCTCCCTTCGGTTTCTATCTCATTAATCACAATCTTTCCGCTATAATACTCAAAGCCCATCTCAATCAATTTATCGTGCATCAATCCCATACTAGGGACAATTTGGTTCCACGACAGATTACATAGGTGCACCAAATAAAATTGAGACCATTGGGTCTCTGTTTTATTTGGCACAGCACCTGTAGCCTAACGATTCCCGTAACGGCAAACTAGTCCCTAGCCTTGTACGATTATAAAATCTTCTTCAACACAACCGCCGTCCGCGCCGGCAGATACAGATTGACCAGATTACCGCCATCTGAAGCTTGTGCCACATAGTTCATCGTGGTATCAATACGGCCCTGTCCGCCAAACTTCTCGTTGTCGGACGACAAAACTACTCGGTACGCACCCGCCTCGGTCATCACGCCATAATCCGTATATGACCGATCGGGTGAAAAATTAAATACGAACAGATAGTCAGACCGCATAAACGAGAGCACATGATCTCCCTCGTGAATAGTGACGGGTTTAAAATCGGTCTGGCCCAAATGGCGCACAATTGCAATCATAGCCGCATCAAACGCGCCCAGCCATTGATATTTCAACTTTTTATCGTCGACGAGGCTCCACTGACGCCTCGCGTAGTGGTACGACCAGTTATTGCCCTCACGCGGGAAATCAATCCACTCGGGGTGGCCAAATTCATTGCCCATGAAATTCAGGTAGCCGCCGCCATTCGTCGCCGCCGTCAGCAGCCGGATCATCTTATGCAGCGCGATTCCCCGCTCGACAACTAGGTCGCTATCCCCGATGAGCATGTGATAATACATCTCCTTGTCGATCAAACGAAAAATAAGCGTCTTGTCGCCAACGAGCGCTTGATCGTGGCTTTCGGCGTAACTAATCACCTTTTCCTCGGGACGATGAGCTGTGAGTTCATGAAACAGCTCCGACAAATTCCATTCCTCATCACGCTTTTCCTTAAGTGTTTTGATCCACAAATCCGGTACGCCCATACTCATACGATAGTTAAAGCCCACACCACCATACTCCTGCGACGCAGCAATTCCAGGAAGCGCACTCATTTCCTCGGCGATCGTGATTGCCCGGGGACGGACCGCGTGGACCAATGCGTTTGCCATCGTCAAGTAGACCAGCGCGTCTTTGTCGACGTCATCCGAATAATAATCCCCATAATTCGTAAATGCCTTGCCAAGTCCATGATGGATATAAAGCATGCTTGTCACGCCGTCGAACCGAAACCCGTCAAAATGATACTCTTCGAGCCAAAACCGACAGTTGCTGAGCAAAAAGTGAACGACTTCCGGCTTGCCATAGTCAAAACAGCGAGAATCCCACGCCACATGTTCCCCGCGCGCGCCTTCGTGAAAATATTGCGTCGTCGTCCCGTCAAAACGCGACAATCCTTCGTTTTCATTCCGAACGGCGTGCGAATGAACGATATCGAGCACGACGGCGATCCCCAGGCCGTGCGCGGCATCGATCAGCTCTTTGAGCTCGTCGGGCGTACCGAATCGCGAGCTGGCAGCAAAGAAATTTGACACATGATAGCCGAAGCTCCCGTAATACGGGTGCTCTTGGATTGCCATCAGTTGGATAGTGTTGTACCCGGCATTTTTGATACGCGGCAAGACGTTCTGCGTAAAATACGCGTAGCTCGCCACACCCGGCTCTTCGCCGCTCATGCCAACATGCGCTTCGTAAATCAGTGGGGGCTCGCTGCTCGGTGCGAAATCCGCATCGCGCCACTTATACGCCTTTGGCGGGTCCCAGACTTCGGCATCGAACCCCTTTGTTACCTCGTCCTGAACAACCCGCGTCGCGTATGACGGCAGCCGGTAGCCGTCACCGCCATCCCAATAGACATGCAGCTTGTATTTTTGTTGGTGAGACAGCGCCGCGAGCGGCAATTGAATCTCGAAAATACCGTTATCTCCGCGGTGAAGTTCGTAGTCAACCGACTCTGTCCAATCATTGCAGTCACCGACGATGACGATTTTCGTCGCCCCAGGCGCCCACTCCCGAAAAAGCCATTCCGCGCCCGTCTTGTGCAAACCAAAAAATAGATGACCGAGTGCAAAATCCTCGATTCTCTTCCCTCCGAGCAACACTCGCGTGCGCTGCGTAACGTACGCCTCCCGAGCCTCGATTGCCTCCTCATAGGGGCCGAGCCAGGGATCTAGGTCAACGAGTGTTTTTCGTTTAAGCATTGGCACTATAGTAGCACGAATGATGCGTCGTCGATATACCGCAAAGCACCAAAAGACGTGTTTCTATCGCAAACCAAACCGCGCTAATTGCCCGGCATCGTGCGAGTTACGTAGCATCTCGGCGAGTTTACGGATGTCCGTATCCTGCTTGACGCCAGCATTCAGGGTGCCGCGCGGATCGAAAACGGCGCGAATTTCGCCATACATTTCGACAAGCCGAGCGTCGAGCAAGGGATAGATAAAGTGCGCCTTGAGCCGGCCTTCACCCGAGCCCGATGCCATCGTGCCTCCGTGTGAGATAACCAGTTTCGAGAGATCGCCAAGCAGCTTGAAGACCTTCTGTTTGTCAGTGATCGCACTGAGGTGAAGACTCGGGTGTACCGCGTATACTCCCGTATATACATGCCCCGATAGCGGCAGTGGCATATGAAATGTCTGCTCGAGATCAGCGAGGTCCTTGGTAAACGCCTCAAAATGCTCAGCTGGAACCTGGAAATCGCCAAATACCGATGGCGAACCGGCTTCGGCGCGGTCTGGCAACGATGCGTAATATGTCACGTCAAGCGCCGACAACATATCTGTTGCCGCGTCACCACTCTTCGTCGTGATTGATCCATTCGTTTTTTCGGCCACCCTTGCGGCCTTTTTAAGCGCCTTACTACGCGCCCGATCGTTGAAATCATCAAATCCGACCAGCACGACGACTGCGACTAGCCCATCCTTTGTCGCTTCTTTATAAAAATCATATTGCTTGCCCTGCTTGAGCGCCTCATCGAATAATCGCGCGTCGAAATACTCAATAAAAGCAGGCTTGAGCTCACAGAGCGCGTCAAGCGCATCGCGCGCATCCTCGTACGTCTTGTAGGTGACCGCCGCTGTCGCGTAATGCGTACTACGCAGTTCGGTTTTTAAAATCATTTCAGTGATGATACCGAGCGTCCCTTGACTGCCGACAAACAGCGGCGTCAGATCAATCGAGCCGTCCTTTTGCCGAACGTCCGCAATTGCGTTGTATCCGGTATTATCATCGACGCGTAGTTTATCAAAAATGTCACTATAGTCCTCGATAATCCGCTCGACGCCCCTATAGATATCACCCTCAAGGCCTTCGAGTCCCTTCTTTTTACCGAGCTCACGCTTGCTGATACGGCCCGTCTGGATGACGTCGCCATTCGCGAGGACGACCTCGAGCTTGCTAATCGCGTTATCGAGACGGCCGTATTTTCCGGCAAGTAGCCCCGACAATCCGTCGCCAATCGCTCCTCCTACCGTCCCGTACCCGTACGACCCGGCAAGTGGCAGCACGCCCGCACCATGCAAAGACAGCGCTTGAGCGAGCGACGTCACCGTTGCACCCGGTTGCAACCGCACCAAATGCTGCTTAGCGTCAAATTCAAAAATACGATTCATGTGCGCCGTCGTGACAACCGACGCCCCCTTGCCAAGTGCCGCGCCGGTCGTATTTGTCCCTGCGCCACGTACTGTAATCGGCAGGACATGTCCCTTTTCGGCGAGCTGCCATGAAAACCTGGCCACCTTGCGAACGTCATTGGTCGTGCGAGGATAGACGACGATTTCCGGCTTTAGTTTTAATACCCCAAGATCAGACTCAAGCGCCTCGCGTACATCGCTCCGCGTCGTTACTTCTCCTGTAATATGCCCCCTTAGATAGTCAGCAACCTTACTCATTACTTTCATGATAGCATAAGCGGCGTCAAAGAAAAAATAAAAACCACATACTATGCGGTAACCTCAATTTCCTTAATCACGGTAGCATCACCGCCAATCCACACCGTCTCATTATCAAACCGCCCGTAAATGTAAGAAGTCTGCCCCATAGATTTACCCTGTGTTATCCTATAGTAGTCTTGGGCCGGAAGACCGCCATACTTCCTTAGGTAGCACAGAAATGCCCCATTAGAAGTCCCCGTGGCCGATTCTTCGTCAATACCGACTAACGGTGCAAAATTGCGTGCGACAGCTAGCGAGTTTCGTCCGCTCAGCAGGCAAAGAACATAGCCTTTGCTTGTTCCATATAGATACGCCCGTCGACGCCCACTTCAACCTTTAGCGACCCCGCCTGTGTTTCTTGCGTTGAAATGCCTCGACCCACTAACCGATGTCTGTACATAAGTAGCCAACTGGCAATCGTGGCATGTCCGCATAGGTCAACTTCCTCAGTTGGAGTAAAGAATCTGAGTTTTTTAGTTGCCACCTCACTTTCACTAATAGAGGCCGTTTCTGAAAAACCAACCTGTTTTGCTATCGCAAGCATCTCAGGTTCACTCAAGCGGTCTGCGTCAAGAACGACACCTGCGGGATTCCCCGCTCTTGAGTCGGCAGTAAACGCATTGACATGGTATGCGGTGGTTTTCATACCGTCATGTTAACATATTACACGACATCAAATCTCATAAAAACTGAGTAAAAACAGACAATTTCTTATGGTACTAAAAGAAAACTATAGACAACAAAAAAGCTCTTCGTCGTCTGAAAAGAGCCTTTTGCAAGCCTCGTATGGGCTGTTGAAATGCCGTTTGGTGCGGCAGAAAGGACTTGAACCTTCACATCTTGCGATACTAGCTCCTAAGGCTAGCGCGTCTACCAATTCCGCCACTGCCGCGCGGTGATACGCTTCACAACTATAGCAGATTGGTCGGCTTATTTCCAGAGTGCCGCGAGAAGTTGCCTATCTTGGTCGGCTGGTTGCATGATACCGACGAGATTCATCTCGGTATCACGGATATATGCCAGTCTTCCAACACCCGGCACATCACCAATCGGCATGTCAATCCGCCCACCTGCCGGCTCAACTTTTCTTATTGTCTCCTCGATATCTTTGACCGTGACTGTGCAGACAAATGCGTTGGGTGTCGTATTGCCGATGCCCGCCGAGGATTTACGGCGCCGCGCCATGCCGCCATTAATACCGTTTTTTGCCCGGTTTTCCGTGTTATCGCCACTAGGGTAGACAAGCACATAATTACCCATGTCTTCTCCGAGATCCTTAAACGCCCAACCAAGAACGTCGGCGTAAAAGCGCTTCGCCCGTTCCACGTCATCACAATATATCT
>CAYSQL010000045.1:0-6053 GCA_964433265.1 uncultured Candidatus Saccharibacteria bacterium
CGTTGGAGAGTGTGAGGGTAAAATTTGGCAGTTTGAATGGAAAACGCATACGCTCACAGTATAACAGCCAAACGCTATAAATTGACAGGCCGATGAAATGTAACTAGTATACAATCATGTCTCGATTCATCCTGCCGTCACTGGTTGGGTATAAAAAGAAATACCTAAAAAATGATTTCGTCGCTGCACTCGTCGTGACGGCGATTGCTATTCCGGAGTCATTGGGGTTTGCGGCAATTGTCGGGCTCCCCTTGGCAACAGGTCTTTATACGGCGTTGCTCGCCCCACTTGTCTTTGGGCTGTTTGCCCATAATAAACGGCTCATTGTCGGGGCCGATTCGGCGACGGCGGCACTTGTTGCGTCGGGTGCGACTCTCGTCGCTCAAGCGGGCACGGCGCAGTATGCGAGCGCGGTGTTTGTTTTGGGTATTACGACGGCATTCCTATTGATAGTCATGGGTTTGCTGCGGTTTGGGTTTATCGCTGATTTCATCTCTCGTCCGGTGACGATTGGTTTCGTCGCAGGTGTCGGCGTGCAATTGATGATTGGCAAATTGCCTGAAATGGTTGGCTTGACGAGTCGCGGGTATCCTTTTGATATCTTAAGAAACACCCTGATGGATATCGGGTCATGGAACGGCCTGGCGGTGACGATTACAATACTCGTCGTTGGTCTCATGGCGTTGACGACGAAATCAAAAATACCAGGAGCGCTTGTTGGTATCGTACTTGCGGCGATTTTTGCCGTGGTGTTTCATGCATCCGGGCATGGCGTGGCGACTGTCGGCGCGCTCCAGGCTGGCCTTCCGCACCTGGCGGACATGCCGCCCATCGAAAAGCTGGGCGGTATGGTGATTACGATGCTACCGGTCGCTCTGACGGTGGCGCTCGTCATCGTGACGCAAAGTGCGGCGACGATTCGTAGCATGGCTGCGGAACATGACGAGGATGTCCGGCTGAACCGTGATATTACAGCGCTTGGTCTGGCGAACGCAGCGTCGGCCTTGGCTCGCGGATTTGCGGCGAACGGCAGTCCACCGCGAACATTTGCATCAGACATGGCGGGCGGGCGATCGCAAATCGTCAACATCATGATGGCGCTGATGATCGGGCTGGTTTTGCTGTTTGGCGGTCAACTTTTTGCGTTTATTCCCGTCCCTGCCCTGGCGGCAGTCGTATTCATGATTGGCCTGCACCTCATACGGATTGATGAATTTCGGTATATTTATGCGACACACAAAACAGAGTTCATCATTGCACTGATGACGCTGCTTGCGGTCGCGATCTTGGGAGTACGTCAAGGTATCCTCGTCGCAATTATTATTTCGCTCATGGAGCGCCTCGTGCGCCAGTATCATCCGCACGATCAAATTTTGTTGCGGGACGGCGAATTGTCGACGTGGGCAAAAGAACGACTCGACCCAAATCATCGGCACAGCGCACACCCTGTGGGACTACTCGTGTATCGCTTTGACAGCCCGTTGTTTTTTGAAAACATCGAATATTTCACTGCGCGTGTCAAGGCGGCGGTCAGGGCGGCAAAACAACCAGTGAAATATGTGCTGATTGATGCGGGGGCGATTGATGATATTGACTACACGGCGGTCGAGGCAATCAAGCGTCTCTATGGTCATTTCGGACGCGATGGTGTCAAGCTCGGTTTCTCGCACGTGTCGCCACATCTCAGGGAGGAGTTTGAGCGGTATGGCGTGGTAAATCTGGTTGGTGAAGATCATATCTTCCCGACGTTAAACGAAGCGATCAATATGCAGCCAGGCAATACACGTTCGGCGCTCGATATGGTGAAATTGCTGCAGCTCGATCCGGCGTCGTATGTTCTGATTGGCGGTGGTGTACTTGAGGCGCATGGCCTCCGCAAGACACATGATGTCGATATGGTCGTCAGTGAATCGATATATCGCCGATATCGCGACGAGGAGCACTGGCAGGAATATGTCCAGGACAACGGCAAGCGCATTCTGTCGCGGCACGGTTATAATTTGATGCGCTCGTGGATCGGGCGAGATTTGCGCAAATTGCAGGCTGATGCCGAGGTCATCGAGGGAGTTCCGTGTATGAGCCTCCCTGAGCTCATCGCGGCAAAGCGGCGTCTGGCGCGTCAAAAAGACCTTGAAGACATCGAGCTACTCACGAAATATCTCCACCCTGCACGTTAGGATGCTTGGCGTCGGCGTATGATCTTGAGTAGGTCGAGAACGATCAGCGGCGCTATGAACCCTACGAACGTTGTGACAGCGAAGTCTTTGATTGCAATCGGCGTGAGCGATAGCAGACCGCCAAATGACGTGAAGAGCGTTAAGGCTTGGAGCAAAATCGCGATGGTGAGCCCGATATAAAAGGCGCGATTGTGTACGCCGAGTCGCTTGAATGTCCATTCGGTGTCGCTACGAAAACCAAACGCATTCGCCCATTGCATGACGACGATGGCGTGAAACGCAAGCGTACTCGCGTAGGCGGCGGTATGTATCGGGAGTGCGGTGAGATATATGCCGAGTACGACGCCCGCCATCGTGACCGCAACGGTGATTGTTCGTATGAAGTCGCGACGTTCAAGCAGCGGCGCGCCTGCTCTGAGTGGTGCTTGTCGCATGACGTTCTTTTCTGCTGGCTCCATGCCGAGCGGGATGACGAGACAAGTATCGGTGACGAGGTTGATCCAGAGAATTTGTATCGGCGTGAACGGCAACGGGAGTCCAAGGAGGAGCGAACCGATTGAAACGAGCACCTCGCCAAAGTTGGTCGCAAGCAGGTAGCCAATGATGCGTTTGATGTTTGCGTAAATCGCTCGGCCCTCGTGAATCGCAGTGACGATGGAGCGAAAATTATCATCGAGCAGGATAATATCGCTTGCGTCCCTTGTAATGCTTACGCCGCTCCCCATGGCAATGCCGACGTCGGCCTTGGTGAGTGCGGGGACGTCGTTGACGCCATCGCCCGTCATGGCGGTGATGCCGTGCGCTTTGAGCGTCGTCAGGATTTGGTATTTTTGTTCAGGCAAGACGCGCGAAAAGACTTTTGTCCGTAGAATGACCGCCTCAAGCTGCTTGTCGCTCAGTCGATGGAGATTTCGGCAATCAAAAACGTCATCTCGCGACGTGGCGAGACCAAGCTTGCGGCTAATGTGATACGCCGTCTCGAAATGATCCCCGGTGATCATGCGTACAGTAATGCCTGCTCGCTGCGCCTGCGCAATCGCGCCGCGCGCTTCACTCCTGAGTGCGTCGGCGATACCGACATATCCGTCGAAATTGAAGCGTACTTTCGCGATTTGCTCAAGTGACGTCGGCGCTTTTTGGAGCGATACGTGGGCGAGGGCGACGACGCGCAGGCCATCGCTCGTTAATGTGTTGAGCGTGATTAGTGCTTTTTCGCGCTCGGTATCTGTCAAATTGGAATGGAGGACAATCTTCTCGGGCGCACCTTTTACATACAGCGCATACGTACCGCCGTTATGATAAATTGCGCCACTCACACCGACGGCATGCTCGAATGGATAGGTTTGTAGTGGTTGCGCGTCATGCGGCGCGTAGGCTTCGAACGCGATGTCGAGTGGGTCACGCACCTTGAGTTTATCGGCCGGTATTGTGCTGCGTTGAAGAGTGCGAAGCAAGGTTGGTTTGGTGGCAAAAAGCGGCACGATGTTGCTGACGGCTGGCTTATTTTTTGTCAGCGTACCGGTTTTGTCGGTCGCAATGGTGCTAATCTCTCCAATGTTCTCGATGGCCGACATCGTGCGGACTAACGCTTTTTTTGCGGCCATTTTACGCATACCAATCGCGAGAACGACGGTGATGGCGATCGAGAGGCTCTCTGGCACCGCGCTGACGGCTAACGCCATGACGAAACGGAGCGCCTCGCTAAATTCGATGCCACGGGCCAAGGCGAGGATAAAGGCAACGACCGCCATGGCAGTGACACCAGCGATAACGTGCGTGACGAGTTTGTCGATTTTTTGTTCGACGGGACTCTTTATATAGGGAGTCGCAGATAGTTTTGCGAGTTGGCCAAACTCCGTATCATTGCCAGTCGCGACGACGACGGCGTGCGCCATACCGCCAATGATAAATGACCCTTGATATATCATGCAGGCTCGCTCGTAGAGTTCGCTCGTACGATGCGTGGGCCGATTAGTTTTCTCGATCGGTAGTGATTCGCCAGTGAGTTGTGATTCGTTGACGCGGCAGGAATGAGACTCGATAATACGCGCATCGGCGGGTACCTTGTCGCCCTCGTCTAGGATGATAATGTCACCGGGAACCAGGAGACTGCTCGATATGCGCAGGTGCTTATTCGCGCGGACGACGGCAGCAGTGTCGGTGTTTTTCTTTTGGAGTGAGCGAAGGATACGATGTGTCGAGTAACGCTGAATGTAAAAAATCGTTGCGTTGACGAGCACGATTGCGACGACGATCGCGGCATCAAGGTACGCATGATGCATGACACTGATTGCGGCCGCGGCAAACAAGACAAAGACGAATATAGAGCGAAACGGCTCGGCAATGATGCGCCACAGAGGTTCCGACTTGACCGAAATGACGTTTTTGCCATGGTGTGCAATCCGGGCATTGGCTTCGTCGTCAGAAAGCCCAGAGGGGCTTGTCGCTAGTTGTTTATAGACTGTGTCGAGCGGTTCCGCAAAGTAATCCATTGCTACCTAGTATACCAAAAACCATAAGCGCCGATGGACATTTATTTGCTGCTGAATTACAATGCGAGCATGGCAACGAAACAATCAACAAAGAAAACCTCCACGAAGACAAAAAAAGCGCCTAGTCAGGCGCCCTCAAAGGTCGCGTCGAAGCGTGTGCCCGCGAAAAAACCGGCGACGATGACGCAGAAAGTCGATTACTATCCGAACCGTATGACTGTCGCGATTTCGGCGCTCGCCGGGTCGATTCTCGTGCTCGTCACGTTGATTGCCGTTCTCGGCATTCAGTAGTCTTCTCGCTGCCGTGTTCGTGCTATAATACGGGTATTATGAAGGTACGTATTGAAATTGACACCAAGACGTTCGTGCGGTTTTGGCTGGTTGTTATCGGGTTCGCTTTTGCTATCTTGCTCCTTTACTCCGCGCGGACGGCGCTCGTTATCGTCGGCGCGTCTCTCTTCCTTGCTCTGGCGCTTAATGCACCAGTGAGCCGTCTTTCGCGGCGCCTCCCTGGCCGGAGTCGTACGCTCAGTACGGCGATTGCTTTCGTCGCGGTGATTGCCGCGCTTGGGGCGGTCATTTTTCTTGTTGTGCCACCTATCGTGCAGCAGACGCAGCGCTTTATCGATAGCGCACCGGCGATGATTCGAGGGGTTTCGCAACAATGGGGCGGGATTGGTGACTTGATTGACAAATACAATCTGCAACCGCAAATCGATCAAGCAATCCGGTCAATCAAGGCGAGTGCTGGTGGGTATCTGGCAAATATTGGGCGAAACTTCTTATCGGGTGTTGGCTCCGCGCTCACAATCGGCGCGGCAATGATTATCGTGCTCGTCATGACGTTTCTCATGCTTGTCGAGGGGCCTCTTTGGCTGGACCGCGTCTGGAAGCTCTATACGGATCCCGATCGCATGAAGCGTCACCATCGGATTGTCGGGCGCATGAATCGCGTCGTAGCAAGTTACGTGACGGGACAGCTCTTGGTGTCGGGAATCGATGGCATCGTGTCGGGTCTTACCGTGTTCTTTCTTAGCTTCTTCTTTCCTGAGGTGCCAGCCAATCTGGCGTTTACCGCGATAGGTGTCACTTTTATCCTGTCGATGATTCCACAGTTCGGCGCGACGATTGCCGGCGTGATGATTGCGCTACTTATCGCTCTCAATAACTTGCCGGCCGCGATTATCTATATCGTTCTCTTCTTCATCTATCAACAGATTGAGAACAATTTTATCGTGCCTGTTATCCAATCAAAAGGCATCGACCTTTCGCCGCTTGTTGTCCTGATCGCGGTGACAATTGGTCTCTATATGTTCGGGATTGCTGGTGGGATTATCTCCATTCCTATCGCCGGTTGTGCGAAGGTGCTCGTCGAGGAATATCT
>CAYSQL010000046.1:0-5851 GCA_964433265.1 uncultured Candidatus Saccharibacteria bacterium
CATGAGTTCGGTAGCGGCGACGGCGCTCATCAGGGCGGCGGTTACGGATACCGATCACACGCACAATAAACACCTGTATACCTCTACAAAAGACCCTCGACAGAGAGGGTCTTTTCATTGTCTAGCGCCAATATTACGCTCGGCCAAGAGCCACTTGAAACTTCTCTCGGTCAAATCCCAGAATCTTATCGACCGAACCGTCTTCGTGCTCGACCGTACTAAACGGCACGCCCATTTGACCACTTTGGCTCAACATCATTTGCGCCGCATACGGGTTTTCATCCACCATGTAATTCGTGTATTCAATTTCCTGCGTGTCGAGCCATTGCTTGAGTCGGACGCAAAATGGACAAGTATTCGTGCTATAAACGGTGATTTTCATTTAGTTATTCCTCCTTTTAACTCTTTTTGATTGTTCCGCCCATCGATTTGACGTTCGCAATACCGTACAAATTCGTGACATTTGTGTAGCCGGCATTCTTCAGCAGCCCAGCCGCCTGCGCAGCGCGGCTACCACTCTCGCAGTAGAGATACAGCTCCGTATCCTTTGCCACATCGGGCAGCTTCCCCGCCTCGATGTCCTGAAGCGACAAGTTGACGGAACGCTCAATGTGCCCCGCCGAGTATTCGGCAGCTGTGCGCACATCGTAGAGTTTCGCGCCCTTGTCGATATTAGCACTCACCGTCGCGAACGTCAGAGCCTGCTTATCCGAGCCGCGAGAGCCAAGCGCTATCATGCCACCAAACAATGCGACAATCAGTACCAGCGCGATTATTAGTCCCTTACTCATAGTTCACCTCCCTACAATGTTTACATATACCAAAAACTGTTAAATTTCCCGAGATCGAGCAGCCGTCGCCAATTGCCTGTTCGAGCATCGGGCGCGCCGCGTCCCCGAGTATGGCGTCTTTAATCAAACCACAGTGCTCGCAAATAAAGTGGTCATGCGGCGCCACATTCGCATCAAATCGCATCACGTTCTCCCGCCCACTTGGCGCCAAGCGCAGCTCCCCGCGCTCCACCATACGCGCTGTAATTCGGTGAACGGTCGTCGCGCTCAACTCCGGATACGACGTCCTCAAAGCATCAATGACATCAGCATTCGTCGCGTGACCAGCGCTCTGCATATACTCATGCACGGCCGCCGTGTATTTCGTCGAGCGATCATGCACTACGCTCATACTTCGCCCAGCTCCTCTAAGTATTCCCGCATCTTTAGCGCTGCCGTCGCGCCGTCGCCCACCGCGCTGGCAATTTGCATTGTTGCGCCGCTGCGCACGTCGCCTGCCACGAACACACCCGGCATCGATGTCTGTAGATTCATGTCGCTCTTAATCAGTCCACGCTCGTCAAGTTCGATATCACTGCCGGCCAAAAAATCCGTGTTCGGCAATAGTCCAATAAAGACAAATAGCCCATTAGCCTCGAGGAGCTGTTTGTCACCAGTCCGTGAATCAACGACGTGCACGCCAACGAACGTATCGTCCTTGCCGATGACTTCATCGACCGTCACTTGCGTGTGTACGGTAATTTTATCTGTCATTGTCGCCAGCTTTCGCTGCAAAACTTCGCTCGCCTTTAGCTCGCTACGCACGAGCAAATCAATATGCGTTGCAAATTTCGTGAGGAATATCGCTTCTTGCACCCCACTATTACCACCACCGACAACAATCAGCCGCTTGCCAGCGTAGAATGCGCCATCACACGTCGCGCAATAGTGGACCCCGCGTGAATAGTACGTATCCTCGCCAGGTACGCCAAGCTTCCGGTGATCACTGCCCGTTGCAATCAGCACCGCTTTCGCCTCGACATCACCCGTGTCGGTAGCGAGTGTTACGGTATCTCCCGTTCGTCGAATTGCATTCACCGAAGCAAACTCAATCTTTGCGCCGAAACGCTCCGCCTGGCCGCGTAGCTCGTCTGCTAATCGCAGCCCCTCGATACCCTTCATATAACCGGGATAATTATCAATCCAGTCGGTCGTCGCCGCGAGACCGCCGACGAGTCCTTTTTCAAATAGTACCGTCTCGATTTCCTCGCGCGTCGTATAAATCGCCGCCGTCAACGCCGCCGGCCCGGCGCCAATCATGACGATGTCTCGAATGTTCGTAGTATTACTCATATACTTAGAATACAGGCTTTACATTTAAATGTAAATGATTTACATTAAGAATAGCAATCAAACACAAGGAGAAACATATCCATGGACAGAATTATTGTCGACGTTCGCGAACCATTCGAGTTTAAAATGGGCCACGTCAAGGGCGCACTCAACATCCCACCCGCAAAACTAATGAACGGCGTACCCGAGCAGCTTGCCGATGTACCAAAAGACACCGAGATCATCCTTTACTGCCTCAGCGGCGCCCGCTCAAACGCATCAATGCGCATCCTACAGCAATACGGATTCACCAACCTCATTAACGGCATCAACAAAGATCAAGTTAAGGCGAAATATCTTTAGGTCGTTGCTACATGCAATGGCTTAACGAGCATCGCGTTGGCATTATTCTCCTGACGATTGTCCTCGGAGGTATTGCCATCGCATTTACCCAGTCCAATACAAATAGCTCCGCAAGTTCAGCCAAGTCCGAAATTGCAAATATACGTTGGTCGAGTGGCATGGCGCGCGGTTCAGAGACCGCCAAAGTGTCGCTTGTTCAATATTCTGATTTTTTATGTCCATCGTGCTCCTATGTCAGTACGCAGGTTATGCCGCAACTCGACAAAGAATTTATTAACAACGGCGACGTCGCAGTCGAATTTCGTCCCATGGCGTTTATCGCAGAGGGTTCAACTATCGCCGGCATGGGCGCGTTTTGCGCGGTCGACCAAAAGCAATTCTGGCCATATCACGACAGTGTTTACCAGTATGTTGCTGAAAAGATTTTTACAGACGGCAAAGACCCCAAGCAAGATACAATACTCACGTCTGATATCGTGAAGGATCTAGCCGCAAAAGCCGGGCTCGCCGCCGACGAATTCAACACCTGCCTCGACTCGAACAAACACCAAGACGACATCACGAATGCGACGCAAACGGCATTTAATGCCGGCATCACCGGCACGCCCTACATCCTTGTCGACGGCCAGCATATCACTGGCAATCCAGACCTCGCGACCATTCGTGCTATGATAAAGGCATCGCTATGAAACGCGCTAAGCTACGTCTCTTCCATATGAAGCTCAAGGTGTCAACACGCACTCTCGCATGGCTCTCGAGGCGGCCAAAGTACCTCGCCTTCGCGCTCGGCGTTTCACTACTCTTCTTCGAATTTGTCTACTGGATGTTCAACCTACCAATGCTATGGACGCTCCTGACAAGTCTGCGTCTGTCGCTTATGGACAAGCTTGCGCTCTTTACTGGCCCATTCACCTACGTCCAAAATCAAAACGGACTCGTAACGTTCAGTCTTATGCTTAGCCTCGCGCTCATCCAAGGGTTGTCGATTGCCACGGTCGTGTACGCCATTCGACACCAGCCAAAAACTGACAGCAAACTCCTCGGCGGAAGTGCGGTCGTTGGCTTTCTCGCACTCGTTGGGCTCGGCTGCCCAGCCTGTGGTACCTCGCTCATCACGCCAATCGTCGCCATCTTCGTTTCTGGTTCGACCGTCGCCGTGTCCGAGCAGATTACTGCCATTGCCCTGCCGGCGGCACTGCTTATTGGACTTTACGGGCTCTATGTCGTCGGCTTGCGTGCTTCGACCGTCAAGGCCTATGCCGATTCGGCCAATGCCGCCGACTAGCCTATGCCGCCACCACAAAAAGGTATATACTAAACGTATCAGTTATTCGTAAAGGAGGACTACACTATGGCAAACCGACATGTCTTTACAACCAATATTGAGCAGGATTCTATCACCAACACCGATTATCGACGCGTTATCAACACGTTCAATCACGCACAGCTCGTCTATATGAGCCTCGAGCCAGGCGTCGAGATTGGCAACGAAATTCACGGCATCGACCAGTTCATCCGCATCGAAAAAGGCTCCGCAAAAGCCATCGTCAATAACGGCGAACAAGAATACGACCTCACTGACGGCTCAATCGTCATGGTACCAGCTGGTACGTGGCACAACGTCATCAATACCGGCAGCGAGCCCGTCAAGCTCTACACCATCTACTCGGGCCCGCAGCACCTACTCGATACCGTCCAGCCCACCAAGGCCGACGAAGAGGAAGACCACTTTAACGGCATCACAAACCTCGACTAACCCATGCATCCTCTCACTTTTGTCTCGCGCGAGCAGTTAAACGCAACGATCTGGCGCTACACTTTTCGTACGTCAGAGCCAGTGCCATTCATAGCCGGCCAATATGCCCGGTTTCGTTTTCCGTTCGAAATTGCCGATCCAAACGGCAAACAGCACCGTACGTTCACGCTTATCTCGCGACCAAACGATACGACCGTCGCATTCATGACACGCATCACTGAACCGCGAAGCGTATTTAAGCAGCATCTCACCGAACTACAGCCTGGGGACGCTATGTCGATTGATGAGCCACGCGGCGACGTCGTATTGCCGGACGATCCGGGAGTGCCACTCGTGTTTGCCTGCGCCGGTATTGGTATTGCATCGACCATTAGTATAGTTACTCAGCTCAAAAATAGCGGACGATATCAGCCAATTAGCCTACTCTACGGCGTCAAATCGCTTGACGACATCGTCTACAGCGAACTTCTCGACAAGTTTCCGTTTACACATCATCAAGTGCTCGTCGCGCCAGAGCAGATCTCGCCGCAAGCCATATTTACCTACGGTGAAGCTGACTCGCGAACCCAATACTGCATTTCCGGCCCTCCAGGGTACATCGACAGCGTCAAGCAAGGACTGCTTGCGCTCGGCGTCCCTGAGTCGCACATTCGCTTTGATGCGTACAAAAATTACGGCTACTAGCTCACGTAGCGAGCAACGGCATTTGGCGGCAATACCGTCTCCGGCAGCTTACCAATAACCTCCTGCGCGCTCGTCACTACGATAAATGCCCGCGGATCAGCCAACCGAATCGCCTGCTTGACCCGCTGCTCCTGCATGCGCGTCACCGCGACGAGCAATATGCCGTGCGGTTCTTTATCCTTGCGATTGCTCTCTTTTAGATATGTCACAGGTTCTTGAATGAGCATGTTGATTGTTCGCCCGACGGTGCGAATGTCGTTACTCACTACCCATACGCAGCGCGATGCATCAAGTCCTTCAACCGTCACATCGATTGCCTTGTGCGCTACGAAATAGGCGACAAGCGAATAGAGCGCTTGCTCCCAGCCAAACACAAATCCTGCCAGCGTAATAATCACGCCGTTAATCGCCATAATTGCCTCGCCGACCGAGAATACCGTCACGCGGTCGATAAGCACCGCCACGACGTCAAGCCCATCAATAATCCCCCCATAGCGAACGACAAAACCGACGCCAATGCCGACAAACAACCCACCGAACACCGCCGCCAAAAATGGCACATCTGTAAACCCGTGTTTCATATGGACCACCGTCAAGAGTGCGAGCATCATAACGCCAACGATCGACAAGAGCGCAAACTCCTTGCCAAATTTTTTGTACCCAAGAATAATAAATGGAATGTTAAATAGGACTAAAAATGGCGCCATCGATAGACTAAATAACTTTGCTGCAATAATCGCAAGGCCCGTCACACCACCATCCATTAAATGATTTGGCAATAAGAAAAACTGCAGCCCAACTGCAGCGATCCCGCTTCCGACAAGCACGAGTGCCGTCTTTTTGATATATTCTACCCGAATATGCATCCCCTTTCTGTTTTAGTTTATGGTTATAGTATAGCGAATCGAGACGCACTCCGCCCATGTACTTATTACCACACCTTAAA
>CAYSQL010000047.1:0-5737 GCA_964433265.1 uncultured Candidatus Saccharibacteria bacterium
GTGATCTGCAACGCCTGGTGACCAACAATATCAAACGCCTCAAAGACATCAACGCATATCGCGGTCTACGGCACAAATCAGGACTTCCGACTCGCGGTCAACGAACCCGAACGAACGCACGAACTCGCAAGGGTAAAGCGGTAGCGGTCGGTGGTGCACAGCCTAAAGCAGCAAGTAAGACGTAGGAAAGGATAAAGCAATGGCAGAAGCAAAAGCTACAGCTAGCAAGAAAAAGCAGCGCCGCTCAGTCCCGACCGGTCAGTTGCACATTCAGGCTACATTCAACAACACAATCGTCACGTTTGCAGATGGCAAGGGCAATGTCCTCGCCGCATCAAGCGCTGGCGCCTGTGGCTTCCGTGGCAGCAAGAAGGGTACGGCATACGCCGCACAGATTGCCGCCGAAAAAGCCGCAGAAGCAGCAAAATCAGGCTACGGCCTTCGCACGGTTGACGTTTTCGTCAAGGGCGTTGGTCTCGGTCGCGATTCAGCGATTCGTGCACTTACGAGTTTCGACATCGCAGTGAATAGCATTAAGGACGTGACTGGCGTACCTCACGGTGGCGTCCGTCCACGAAAGGCAAGGAGGGCCTAACCGATGGCACGAGATACTTCGCCAATCGTTAAACAAAGCCGCCGCGAAGGGGTTGCGCTCCATCCAAAAGCGCACAAGATCCTTGCGCGCAAGAGCGGTATTCCTGGAGAGCACGGTGGTGGTCGTCAGGGCAAGCAGAGTATGTACGCAACGCAGCTTCGCGAGAAGCAAAAGGTTCGCCGCATGTACGGTCTGCTTGAAAAGCAATTCGCTCGCCTCATGAATGAAGCAACTCGCAAGCCTGGTCTATCGGGCGAGAATCTGCTTCAGTTCCTCGAGCAGCGCCTCGACAACGCCGTCTACCGCGCTGGTTTCGCAACCAGTCGCCGTGCCGCACGTCAGCTAGTTGGCCACGGACATTTTGAGCTGAACGGTCATCGAGTTGACATTCCGTCAATTCGCGTCAAGGCCGGAGACGTCATCACGGTTCGCGAGAAAAGTACCAAATCGGGCTACTTCTCACAAATCAATGACATCCACGCTAATACCGTACAGGCGCCACTCAGCTGGATCAAGGGCGATGTTAAAAAATTGAAAATTGAGATCACCGGTCTACCAAAGCGCGAAGAAGCCGAGGCAGATATCAATGAGCAGCTAATTGTTGAGTACTACTCACGATAAAAAAGGGTAAGGAGATATAACAAATGCCTACAATCATCCACAATCCAGCGCTAGCATCAGTCGAGGATAACGGTGCCAACTCGAGCACATTCGTCATCGAACCTCTGCATGCTGGCTATGGAAATACCCTTGGCAACAGCCTTCGCCGCGTTCTGCTTTCGAGTATCCGCGGTGGCGCAATCGTTGCCTTTCGCATCCAGGGCGCAACACATGAGTTCACGACTGTCGCTGGCGTCAAGGAAGATGTCGTCGACATCATGCTCAACCTCAAAGGTGTAAACCTCAAGGTTGAGGGTGACGCCCCAGTCGAGCTTCGACTTGAAAAGAGTGGCGCTGGCGCCGTGACTGCCGGTGACATCAAGACAACTGCCGACGTCACGATCCTGAATCCTGACCAGGTTATCTGCACGATTGACGATCCAAAAGCGTCGGTTGTCATGGATTTCGTCGTTATTGCTGGTCGCGGCTATGAAACGATCGAGGAGTCGGGCGCTGCTCGCCTCCACAGCGACATGATTGCGCTCGACGCAATGTTTAGCCCAGTCACTCGCGTACGTTTCAAGGTTGACCCAACTCGTGTTGGCCAAGAGACGAACCTCGATCGCCTCGAGCTCACCATCGAAACCGACGGTACACTCACCCCACGTGAGGCGTTCGAAGAAGCCGCCGCTATCCTCGTTAATCAATACACCGCACTTGCTGGTTCGACGACCGTCGAAGCGGCTCCTGCGCTTGGTACTGCGACAAACGATGATGCGAGCGAATTGAACACGCCAATCGAAGAGCTTAACCTCTCGGCGCGTACAGCAAACGCTTTGATCAACAACGACATCCGCACGGTTCACGACCTCGTCACGCTCACCGAGCAAGACCTGCGCGAACTAAAGGGTTTCGGATCAAAAGCACTTGATGAAGTAAAAGATAAATTAGCGGAGCTAGAACTTTAGTTATGCATCGACACGGATACAAAGGACGCAAATTCGGTCGCGAACGCGATCAGCGCCGTGCGTTACTCAAAGGTCTTGCGACAAGCCTTGTCATGGAAGAAAAGATCGAAACGACCCTTCCAAAGGCCAAAGAGCTCGTACGTTATATTGAAAAGTTAATTACAAAGGCTAAAAAGGGCGACCTCGCGAACCGACGCATGGTGATTGCCGGTCTTGACACGCAGATTGCTGCCGTCAAGCTGGTTGATCAAATTGCGCCGCAACTCACGGGCCGCACGAGTGGGCACGTTCGCGTTGAGCGAACCCGCCTGCGCGTCGGTGACGGCACTCAGATGGCAACGATTGAGTTCGTTGACGAGCTGAAAGACATACCAAAGCCAGCAGAAGCGAAGGAGACGAAGTAATGCCAGGCTTCAAGACATTTTCACAAAAGCCTGCCGACGTTACGCGCCGCTGGATCTTGATTGACGCAAAGGACGCGCCACTTGGCCGCGTCGCTGCAGAAATCAGCAAGTACCTTATCGGTAAATACAAGCCAACCTACACCCCGCATGTTGACGGTGGCGACTACGTCGTCGTTATCAATGCCGCAGAGGTGCCGGTAACTGGCGAAAAAGAGACCGACAAGATTTACTATCGTCACTCTGGCTTCCCAGGTGGTATCAAGGACGCACAACTCAAGGAAGTTCGCGAGAAGTTTCCAGAGCGCATCATTGAGAATGCCGTCAAGGGCATGCTTCCAAAGAATAAGCTTTCACCCGAGCGCATGGCTCGTCTGAAGATTTTCGCTGGCGCCGAGCACGCACATACGGCTCAAAAACCAGAGAAAGTAGAGGTTAAATAATGGCAACCGCAGCTACATACGATTACGGCCTTGGCCGACGCAAAAGCGCTACGGCTCGCGCCCGCCTGATCAAGGGTAAGGGTGTTATCACTATCAATGGTAAGTCTGCCGAGGAATACCTCGACGGCAACAAATCATTGCTAGCCGAAATCACCGATCCGCTCGCAATCGCCGGCAAGCAGAAAGACTTCGATGTCACCATCAAAGTCTCTGGTGGTGGCATCTCAGGCCAAGTTGACGCGATTAAGGTCGCAATTGCAAAGGCGATTATCGTCGGTGCACCAGACCTTCGCCCAACGCTCAAAAAAGCCGAGCTGCTTCGTCGTGATCCACGCGAAAAAGAGCGCAAGCACTATGGTCTTCGTTCGGCACGCAAGCGCGAACAATACTCAAAGCGCTAAATGCACCCAGCAACAAAAAAACGGCGTCCAATTTTACGGGCGCTGTTTTTTGTTTGATTGGTGAAATGTCGCTATATTTATCTCGCAATCGTTGCGTTTTCGGCGTACAGTAAAGAAGGTTATGTTCACGGTTATTCTTCATAAGTGGCTCAAAGTACCCTACGTCCTCAATTTACACGTTTTTCACAATCCCCGACATCCTCGTGCGACGGTGTTATTTATTCATGGCATCGGCACATCATGGCGCACTTGGGAAGAGGCGGCGAAAAAAATGCCGGCGGATGTCCGCGTCGTGGCGATTGATCTATTGGGCTTCGGTGACTCGCCAAAACCGCACTGGAAAGTATACAACGCTCGAACACAGGTCGACAGCATCGTGACGACGCTCCTACGATATGGAATTTTAGGCCCAATTCTTGTCGTTGGGCATTCACTAGGATCGCTCGTCGCCGTCGAGCTGGCTCGACGCTACCCACAAACCGTCCGCTCACTCATTCTTTGTAGTCCGCCATTTTATCGGCCAAGCGCAAAAGAGAAGTTCTATCACCCCGAAACATTCCTGCGCCGATTCTACCGCCTACTGCACGACAACCCCGTACCGACCTCGAAATTATTGCAAATTGCCGACGAGCGTCATCTGTGGCCGGATCCGGGCTACCAAATGGACGAGGCGGGAACGACGACGTTTCTTGCGACGCTCGACGCCGCAATCGTTAACCAAACGGCGCTACGGGACGCCGTCGCACTACGCACATCGACGCTCGTCATCTATGGCAAGCTCGATCCGCTTATCGTGGAAAAAAATATCAAATATCTCGATCGGCACAATTCACACGTTGCACTGACCGCACTACCACTCGCCGCGCACGATATGCGAGGCGACTATACGAAGACCGTCGTGCGAGCCATTATTGCCACACTCGATGCGTATTAGCAGGCTCGCCAACGTTGACTTTATAACGCGCGTGAACTACACTAATGATGTTATGACACCTATCAAGCAATCTTCGCAAGCCTGGTGGCGCGACGTATAGTCTCGCGGCTTGTTGGAGTGTTTGAATTCTCGAATATGAACTAGAGGCCGCGCAGGCCTCTTTTTTATTCAACACCATAAAACTGATATAATAGGAGAAAGATATGAAACAAGTAATCCTCACGGGTATCCGCGCAAACAATGACCTGCATATAGGCAACTATTTCGGCGCACTATTACCGCTCATTGATATGGCGAAAAAACATGCATCTGATTATGAGATCAATCTTTTCGTCCCGGATCTTCATAGCTTCACGACGCCCATCGATCATTCGAGGCTGTATGAGAGTAGTATCAACAATGCGCGCGTCTACGCGGCCGCCGGCTTGCCACTCGACGTCGAGTCGATTCATCTTTACCGCCAGAGCTTCATTCCTGCCCATAGCGAGCTGACTATTCTCCTCAACAATTTCACCGGTTTTGGCGAGATGGAACGGATGACCCAATTCAAAGACAAGTCTACGAAACTCTCCAACGACCGCGTGAGCGTTGGACTGTTTGATTACCCTGTGCTGATGGCGAGCGACATTCTCCTCTATAACGCCGCCTATGTCCCCGTTGGCGATGACCAGACGCAGCATCTCGAGATCACGCGCGACATTGGCGAGCGCATGAACAGCCGTTTCGGTGAACTATTCACTATTCCTGTCGCCGTCAAAGACCAGCATAAATTCTTTGGCAAAGACCAAGGCCTGCGCATCAAAGACCTTGTCGATCCAAGCAAAAAAATGAGCAAATCGGACGAAACGGGCAAGGGCGTCATTTTCATCAGTGACACACCAGCAGAAGCCCGCAAGAAAATCATGAGCGCAACCACCGACTCAATCGGTGTCGTACATTACGACAAAGACGCGCAGCCGGGTATATCAAACCTGCTCGAAATCCTTGCGCTCGTTCGTACTGCCAACGGTCACGATACGACACTACAAGCCGTTATCGATGAATTCACCGGCCTAGAGCGCTACGGCGATTTCAAGAAAACCGTTGCCGATGAAATGAGCGAGTTCCTCGCGAACTTCCAAGCGCGTCTTGCTAACGTCGACGACACGCAAATCCTTGCGAAGCTCGAATCCAGCGAACGTGCTATGAACATAGTCGCCAACGAAACATTACTACGCGTCCAAAAAGCCGTTGGCCTGCGTCCGAAAGGGGACTAATGAAAATCACGACAAACGACCTGCTAGCAATCCTGCGCCGATTCAATATCGCGAACGAGGAAAACGTCCCGCGCCATATAGACCAAGTCAAGCAATCAAATCCTAGCCCGATCAATCAGCTCATATCGTTCCGCTTTAA
>CAYSQL010000048.1:0-5559 GCA_964433265.1 uncultured Candidatus Saccharibacteria bacterium
CGCGTTCGGCCGCCTGTTTGCTCGCAAAGCGCTTCTTGCCCATCGATGATTCGATCGGCGTGTATATTCGTTTTTGCGTGGACACGAACACAACTCAGACGATTCCGGTGGCTATGTCGGTGATTGATGGTCAAATGATAGCGGCGCAAGCCGTTCAGTCGGGGTACAGTACGACGATTATCTTTACGAAGGGTGGCGCCGTCTTTACGACTGGCAATAATAGCAATGGTCAGCTAGGCGATGGCACGACGAACGACAGCTGGGTGCCAATCAAGGCGAAATATACGAATAATCTTGGTACGTCGGTCTATTAGTACTTGTCGTTGAGGTTTTTTTGTCGAAACGCTTTCGCTTGGTGCGCCGGCCATGGTAAAATGTAGGCAATATGCGACATGTTGTCTATGATACGGGGTTTGCCTTGCCAACAGTGCTGGTTGCATCGGTTAGCATGCTCACCGTGATTGTTGCGGCGGCAAGCGCAGTGTCGAATGTGCGTGTGGGGCTGGATTCGCAGTACTACAATTCACTTGCAAATGATGCAGCGGAAGCGGGCGTTGTTTATGCGACAGCGTGTATAAAAAATAACGGAGGGCTCAGCAACTGGGGCCCTGGCGGGTTGACGGCAAACACCAATTGCTCAGGCGTTGCACAAGACCCAAATGTACAAAGTCCCTATGTACTCGGTAACAATGCGACGTATCGGACATCGTTCACTGTCGACCAGGCACAAAATACCGGTGCCGGAGTGTATGTCGCGACAGTTACGGGGAAAGTCGAATTCCTGAGACCAAATGGGGCGGTTTGGAAGACAATCACAAAGACGACGAATATGCAGACGGGCGGACAAATCAGTGCGACGTCGGTTGTTTTTGGGTATGTGATTGATGGCGGCTATTTCGGGGTGATTGGCGGCGATGGCAAAATGCGTATGGCAGGATTTAACGGTGACGGCCAACTGGGTACTGGTTCGACGAACCCAGCGTATGCGCCAACGTTGTTTGGGACGCCGGCGAATACGAGGTTGCTGCGGACATATATGAGTTTTATTGAGGTCGGAAGAAACGTTGTTTCAATTGATAGTAATGGCACGGGGTGGATTGCGGGTGCGAATTTCGTCGGACAGGCAGGCACCGGCCAGGCGCCGTGGCAGCCGATTGTCACTCCCCAAGCGGTCGCACTACCTGCAGGTGTGAAGATGATTAGTGCGACGATTAACGGTAACCAGAACTTCTTTCTTGGCCGCGATAGCGGTGGCGTATACAACGTATATGCGGCGGGAGATTGTTCTTCGGGGACGCTCGGTACCGGTACGTGCCCTACTCCCGGACAAGTTGGTCGCGTTGCACTACCAGCGTATGATAGTAACAACGACAATACTATTCCGACGAGCCAGATTGTCTCTGACTACAAGTCGGCATACGTTGTCATGCAGGGTGGTGCGCTGTATGGTTGGGGATGGGACGCACATGGACAGATGTGGGACACGGTGAATAACAACACCTTTTCAGATCGGTACACGCCGACCCGCATCGGCACCTACGGTGATACAGGACAACCGAAGGTAAAGCAGGTTGTGACCGACGGTGACACAGCATACATTCTCGACAGTAACGGCCAAGTTAAGAGCATAGGTATGGCTGGATTTGGGCAGATGGGCCAGGGTGACTCGGGCGCCGTATCGATTCAGACGACTAACAGTACCTCTACCTGTGTCGATGAACAGTGGTGGTGGAAGCCTGAGTCGTGGGGCTGTACTGGCGATAACTCACAGAAGTGGCGTCTTAGAACTGCGAATAATTCGATTCAGTCGGTGGACGATGGCTTGTGTTTGAGTACGAATACGTATTCTCCGACGGCTGGAACGATGATAGTATCGCAACCCTGTTTGGCGAACGATAATACGCAGAAGTTCGTATATGTGCCCATTCTCGGTGTTAACCATGGCGTGATTGAATACCGGCCGAATAATACTTCCTCGGGTCTTTGTCTGGATAACGAGAGTGGTTCGCAAGGGTACAACGTGCAACTGTGGTGGTGTAGTGGTGATTATTCGAATTCGAACCAGACATTTCGATTATACAAC
Organism: uncultured Candidatus Saccharibacteria bacterium; assembly: GCA_964433265.1. Taxonomy (GTDB): domain Bacteria; phylum Patescibacteriota; class Saccharimonadia; order Saccharimonadales; family Saccharimonadaceae; genus Saccharimonas. The sequence continues at coordinate 2,084 of CAYSQL010000048.1, forward strand.
GCCGATTTGACACCGATGGATACCTCCATGATGCCGAATAGTACGGTTACGAAGATTTCGGCGGACATGAATGCGCTCATGGTGATGACGGCGGACGGAAAGGTGTGGAGTATGGGCGACAATCATTCCGGCCAATTTGGCATCGGGACGCAGGCAACCTACGTGTCGCGACCGACGGAGTTCCCCATGCCTTCGGGAGTGCGTGCGGTCGATATCTATGAAACGTCATCGACGAACCTGATGGCAGATCTACTTGTCATCGGGTCGAACGGAAAAATATACGGCGCGGGATCGAACTCCTATGGACAACTCGGCAACGGAACGACATCGACATATCAGACGACCCCCGTTGAGATGTTGACAATAGATGGAACTATTCTTGCCGCCGGACAGGTTGAGACGGGGCTCGGAACGACAGTCATCTTTACTAAGACCGGATCGGTCTATACAGTCGGCAACAATACGTATGGTCAACTTGGCGTCGGCGACACAATGAATCGATCAGTGCCGATTAAGTCGAGTGTCATTAACGACCTTACAACGCGCTACTACTAGTCAAATACCATCCTCCGTCGACTGGCGATTGGTAGGCGTGTAGCGAGAGGTCGAGGTGATATTTTTGCAGTTCTTGTATGGCGCGTTCGGCCGCCTGTTTGCTCGCAAAGCGCTTCTTGCCCATCGATGATTCGATTGGCGTGTATATCCGTTTTTGCATGGAGGGTGTTTTGTTTCGTCGTGGCATAGTATGTACTTAGTATAAACTTGTCTTACATTCTTGTAAAAAATCTGCTACAATGGCAGGGTATATGAGTAAAACGTCAGGCGATAGCGACCAGTCTTCTAGTGATGGCCCGAAGTCATCACCCCGCTCTGACATAACCTACCTTCTCGCTACGGCGGCCGATACGACTTGGCGCATGTTCGTTCCTGCGGTTGGATTTACATTGCTCGGCGCGTGGGCTGATCGTCATTTCGATACGAAGCCGTGGGTGATGGTGCTTGGTATTGTCGTTGGTGTCGCGGGGGCGATAATGCTCGTTCGCAAGCAGCTGCGCGCAACAAATACTAATGCTAACAAGGAGCGTTCGGATTCATGAATATGACGTTTGCCGCGGCAAGTCCTCACATCTCAGTCAAGGCCGAGGAGCTGTTCGCAGTTGGCCCAGTGCCAATCACGAACTCGACGTTGGCAGGCCTGCTCGGAGTGAGCGTAGTGGTTGGCTTGCTCGTTTGGACGCGTCAAGTCTCGGCCGGAAAGGCCAAGGCGAACTTCGCGACGCGGCTCATGACGTGGGTGTTTGACGGTCTCTACGCGACAGTTCAGCAAATTATACCCGACCGCGCGCTTGCAAAAAAAATCGCTCCCTTGCCGATTACTATTTTCTTTTTTGTCGTCGCGCAGTATTGGATGGGTATCTTGCCGTTTGTCGGGCCGATTACGTTTAGTAGCGGTGGCGAGCACTTGCCGTTACTCCGAAGCGCGGTCGCCGACTTGAATGTGACCTTTGCGCTCGCGATTATCACGATTGTCGCGGCACAAGTCTATGCAATTAAGTACCTTGGTTTTTTGGGGAATGCAGCACGCTACCTCGTGAATCCGCTCAAAAATCCAATTGGTACATTCGTGGGACTTCTCGAACTGATCGCGGAATTCTCGCGCATGCTGGGGCTGAGTTTTCGTTTGTTTGGTAACGTACTGGCGGGCGAAGTGCTCCTCATTATGATTGCTTTTTTGTCACAGTACGTCTCCCCTATCGCGCTGCAGCCGTTCTATATCTTCGAACTGTTTATCGGCGGTATTCAGGCTTACATCTTCTTCATGCTTTCGACTGTCTTTATCTCCCTTGGTTTAGGGCATCACGGCGGTGATGAAAAAGAACACGCGCCGACCTCTTCTGCACACTCTTCTTCCGTAGCGAATGCGACCGAGGGGTGATAATAATAGGTAACAAATTTTTAATAAAGGAGAAATAAATCAATGGAATTTACACTTGCCTACGCTCTGCCAGCTGCTTTTGCTGCGATCGGTTGTGGTCTTGTCGGTGCGGCTGCTATGAACGCTGCTGGCCGTAACCCAGAGAAAATCAATGACCTACGCACTATGATGATTCTTGGTATTTCGTTTATCGATGCCCTCGCGATCATCGGGTTTATCGTTGCTATCGTCGGCCGAGTCATGAAGTAATTGGCGAAGAACAAGGGATATTACATTGAAAAATACAGCAATACTATTTGCCAGTGCGAGTGAAAGTGCCACGAGTAGCGGCAATATGTTCACGTCGATTGGTATTGATTGGAAGGTACTGCTGCTCAACATCGTTGCCTTTTTGATTCTGCTCTGGCTGCTCAAGAAGTTCGTGTATCCTCCGCTCGTCAAGATGCTTGATGATCGAGAAAAAGATATCGAGTCCGCTCGAGCCGCGGCGATGGAATCCGAGAAACATGCCGATGCTGCCAAGGCGGAAATCGACAAGTTGCTTAAGGAGGCGCGTAGTGAGGCGGCGGACATTGTCGCGACGGCAAAAGCTGAGGCGACCGATATGGTTGACAAGGCTGCCGAGAAATCGCAAGCACAGGCTGATCGCATGGTGGCCGAAGCACACGAGTCGATCGAAAAAGAAGTGCTCGCTGCGCGCAAGACGCTACACAACGAGACGATTGATCTCGTCGTTCGGGCGACCGAAAAAGTCGTCGGCAAGACGCTCACGCCGAAGCTTGATGACGCGGTCATTGCCGATGCGCTCAAGGAGGCGAAGTAATTTCCGTGGCGCAAAAAATCTCTCGTCGTAAAATTGCGAACTACGTTGCCGATGGTATCGTGCACGGCGAAGAGATATCTAAGCTCCTGCGCCAAGCGGCGGCGTATCTGATCGATTCGAAGCGCACGCGTGAGGCTGATTTGCTGACGCGTGCAATCGAGGATGCACTTGAAGAGCGCGGTACGATCATTGCGACAGTTACGACGGCTCGTTCGCTCGACGACAAGTTGAGAAACGCCATCTCCGCCCTCGTTGACGCAAAGACGGTGGTGCTCCGTGAGATTGTCGACCCCACTGTGCTCGGTGGCGCAAACATCGAAACGCCCAGTTCTCGGCTCGACGCCACAATCAAACATAAACTCACGGTTCTCCGTGAAGCGAAGCAATAAGAAAGGAAATCCTGAAGATGGCTGATATAGCAGTGACAGAACTCTCCCAGGGGCTCCGCGACGCAATTGCCAAGCTCGAGATGTCGGAAGACCTCGAGAAAGTCGGTATTGTCACCCGCGTTGGTGACGGTGTGGCGTGGGTTCATGGCCTTTCGAGCGCTGGATACAATGAAGTGCTCGAAATTGAAACGAAAAATGGAATTATTGAGGCGTTTGCGCTCAACCTTATGGAAGACGAGATTGGTGCCGTTTTGCTTGGCAACGACCAATATGTTTCGGCTGGTGATAGCGTAAAGCTCAAGGGAACGGTACTGACGGTGCCGGTCGG
>CAYSQL010000049.1:0-5395 GCA_964433265.1 uncultured Candidatus Saccharibacteria bacterium
GGCGCAATCCACGCGAGATCGCCGAAGAGCTTGCTGGTAAACTTCGTGAGAGCGAAATGTACTCTGAAGTAGCCGTGGCGGGCCCTGGTTTTATCAATCTGCGCGTTTCGTCGCGTGCGCAATATGACATGCTGGCGCGTAGTTGGTCGGATGTCTACGGGAGCAGTACCGAGGGGCAGGGGAAGACGGCGGTTGTCGAATATCCAAGTCCAAACATGGCGAAGCCCTATAGTGTTGGGCACTTGCGCCCTGGCAACCAAGGCTGGGCGGCGAAGCAGCTGCTCGAGGCGACCGGTTGGACGGTGATTACCGACAACCACTTAGGCGACTATGGCGCGCCATTTGGCATTTGGGTGGTTGGATTCGAGGAGTTCTCGAGCGACGAGGCATTGGAACGCGATGGCGTGTATGAGCTCGGTAAGGTATATATTCGCACTAAAAAAGCCCTCAAGGAAGAAAAAGAAGCTGGCGGTAACACGCTTGCGAACCGTGTGCAGGATTGGCTTTTGCGGCTCGAACGAGGCGACGAACAGGCGCGAGCGTATAGCGAACGGTTCTATGATATCTCGATGGCGCATATTCACGCCGTGATGAACCGACTGCATATTTCGACGCAACACGAGTATGGCGAATCGTTCTACGTCGAAAAGGGCAAGCAGGCGGTGCAAGAATTGCTCGGCCGCGGCGTTGCAGTGCAAAACGATGACGGCTCGGTAATCGTGCCGCTCAATGACGCCGGTTTTGATGTGCCGCTCTTGGTGCAAAAATCAAACGGCGCGGCACTGTATGCGACGACCGATCTCGCGACGATACTGTTCCGTGAGGAAACGTGGCATCCGGACAAGGTCGTCTACGCCGTGGGCGCCGAACAACAATTTTATTTCTCGCAGTTGTTCGCGATGGCGAAAAAACTTGGCATCGACACCGAGCTGTATCACCTGTGGTTCGGCGTGATCGACCAGCTTAACGAAGATGGTACCCGCGAAAAAATGAGCAGCCGCAAAGGGGTGGTACTCATGGAGGAGCTACTCGACCAGGCCGAGGCAAAAGCGCGCGAAGTCGTGGCGGGTCGCGATGTCGACGACGAGGATATTAAAAAAGTCGCGCTTGGCGCGGTGAAGTTCACGGATTTCATCGCCGATCGTCGGACGAATATCTTGTTCGACTGGAAGACGATTTTTGCCCTGACGGGTATGAGCGGGCCGTATGTGCAGTACGCGGCGGTGCGGGTGAACAAGATTCTGCGCGACAACCCTGGCACGCGTACGGTATCGGACGACTACGATTTTGCAGCGGAAAAAGCGGTAATTGCTCAACTGCTTGAATATCCAGGCGTCGTAGCGATGGCCGCGCGCGAGCTGGAGCCGCATCGGATAGCGGGGTATTTGTATGAACTCGCCCGCGAGATGAATCGGTATTATGAACAAACCCCGGTCGCAACGGCGCACGTCGGCGAAATGGAAAAAGCCGCTCGGCTCGATATGCTCGAGAAAGTCAGCCATGTCTTCGCGCATGGGTTGAATTTGCTGGGTATTGAAGTGCCGGTCAAGATGTAATATTGCAACAAATAGCAATCTGTGGTCTAATAAGAATATATCGCTTTGTCGCATACACCAAGATGTATGCAGCGATACGAGAGAAGGGTTGGTCTAACGGTGGCCACACCACGTTTTTATTCGTTTGACTGGAATGAAGCCTGTGGCTTCAAGCGGGACATGACTACCCACTTGATTGGGCTTCTTGTCGATGCGCGGCTCGGAGCGGGTGTTCACGAGTTCGTGAGCCTTGCGGAGGTATTCGAGAAGCTCGGTATTGAGCAGGTCGGCGACGGCACGGTACGAATTCGACGCTGCTCGGAAAGTGGCCTCATGGCCGCGAAGGGTACCGTGCTTAAGATGAGCTACCGGCGGTTCTGCGGCGTTGTCCACCGATTGGACAGCGTGCGCCTGCAGACTTCGCCGCGGTGGCAAGTGGAGCGCGATGGCGCGGCGCGCCATCGTGTTGTTGTGGGCTCGTTGTGAACTGAGTCTTTTCTCGGGTTGGGAGCGCGCACCGTGCGCGCTCCCAACCAGCAAATTAAATTTATGTATTGCGTATTACAGTGAAAAAACAGCGCCGCCTTGTTCGTGGAGCGATTGTCTGTCAAATAATTTCCTTGTTCTACGTATCGCGCTATAATACATTTATTCAGAGGTAACGAGGAGGATCACCTATGGCAACCACAAAATCAGCCACGAAAAAAGCTCCGACCAAAGCGGCCGTGACACGGGCGAAAAACGAAGCAGCTGTTGCCCGGGCGGAAGCTGCGGAGGCGAAGGCGGAGACAAAAGCCACGAAGACGCGCGCCGAAGTGGTCAAAGAAGAAGCGCGGCGCTTAGCGCAATACGGCGGCGGCTTCATGAATTTCATCCGCGAACAAGGGGTAATCGGCCTTGCGGTCGGTCTGGCAATTGGTACTGCGGCGGGCGCGAGTGTCAAGGTAATTGTTGACCAACTGATTTCGCCGGTTGTCGCGCTTCTGACGCGTGGCGTCGACCTGAATAGCCTCAAGTGGGTGCTGATCGCGGCCGACCCAGCCAAGAAACAGGCTGAGGTGGCCATCGGTTGGGGTGCGATTCTCAGCTCGCTCATCACCTTGCTGGCGACGGCGCTTGTCGTCTACCTTGCTATTCACTTGGCCCGGCTTGATCGGCTGGACAAGAAAAAAGAAAGCTAATCTGCATAGCCATCCACAAGTAGCCGCCAACAGAGGCGGCTACTTGACTTTCCATTGCGTTTGTGCTAATATTTATACTGATAAACGATAAAAATAAATATGAAATCCCAGATAATCGAACAGCTAGGTACGGTGCAGCTAGAAGATCGGGTAGAGCCGACTTCGTTCATGGACGCCGACAACATGCTTCGGCACGTTGAAGATATGGTGGGAATCGATGGACTTAGTGGTGAGCAAAAGCAGCGTGTCATACGGTGTGTCGAAGGGGACTACGGCGCTATTATTAAAGGTGAGAATACCAATCATCCCTTTGGTGTAGTGCGCAATGTATGGGATGCTATGGCGGAGATTACGAGCGCGCCGCACTGGGATGAGGGGCGTTTTAGCACGGAACAAACCGCCGCACAAAAATTGTATGCGGCCGTACTCTTCGAAACAATACTTGACCGCGAACTGCAGGGGGAAATGACCGAGAGCGAGGCGGTAGGGGTGTATGAAGCTTACTTCTCTTCATCTGATTTGATCACTGATTATACGGGTGGATATGCAAGCGAACTTGAGCTTTATGCTTTGTCGCGTCGTAGCGAGACTGGCCGTAGGCTCGCAGGCAGTATCCGGGCTGGACTCGCATATAACGGAACTTTTAGCGATATCCGTCCGAGTGTCGAGGAGGCGTGGCAATCACAGCAAAGCCCAGCTGCCCAGCTAAATTTTCTATCTATGACCGAAGACTTGCTGCAAGAGAGCGAAGAAACTGGCTATAGTGATGGAATTATGACGAGGGCGCTTTATCGTGCTCTTTCGGACATTTCGAATCACCCAAAGACTACGGCGCTTGCAGGAGTGGTCGCTGGTGCGGCCATCGAACGATCAAAGGAGCGTACCGGAACTGAATGGATTTGGCTGGATGAATTACCGGCCGAGGAGCAACAAAAACTTATAGATCTCGATAGTCGGCGGAGGGCTGAGCATAAAGAGGAGCAGCGGCGACTTCACGAATCTTTTCCGCAGCTTCCGAGCGACGCTCTTCTTCAACGTGTCGCAAGCGATGCATGTGCGGTAGTCGAACAGGGAACGCTGGGACGACTCGTGACAGCGACAGGACTGGAGACGGATTTACATAGGCCGGAAATGAATAATTCGTTAGGGTTGAGCGAAAACGAGAACCGACTGATTGTAGCCGCTCACGATGCTACTATTCTTGACACGGTACGACTGGAGTCGGGTATTGACTTGTCCGAGGCGTCGCTTTCTGTACAGGTGCGTTTCTTTGCATTTATGGCCGAGGCGAATACCGAACGATATCATCGTCTGTGCCAGGCAAGCATGGCATTTCCTGAACAGCGAAGTGTATTCCTCGAGGCGTTTTTGGCAACGGAGTTTGGCGACGATCTGGGCGATATTGTACTCAATTTAGCTGAACGCAACGGCGAGGATGCTATGCCAATGTTTGAGGCTCTGACGAGTATTCGGGCAGATGGTGAGAAAATCGCGAAACACTTCGGTCATGAGGACGATATGGATAGCATGGTTGCAACCGCCTTTATTAAACGGGCAACCGAGCTGCTTGCTCTGGCTGAGTCGGAAGGTGTGGGAGAAACTTGGGAGGCAATGCATGAGTTGCAAGAGATTGTTCATGAAATTGCTGAAGCGGTTGATGGGGATGAGTTTAAAATTATTGAGGCAACGACAGATTACGGGACATTGCAAGCGGCGCGCCGTCCGGTGACGATCACGGCTCGACCGAGTGGGTCTAACGCTCGTTTAGGGATGACTGTCCGAGGGCGTGGAGCCGATAAGAAGCAACGGGTAAATATTCGCCTTGATTACGAAGACGGCCGGTTGTCGCTTGATATCGGTTCGATCGCACGTAACGGCGTCAATAATTCCGCGATGGCGCGGCAACTTGGTGAGGCGCTCGCGAAAGGCGAGCTAGCACTCGCGAATCGGCGAGCGAAGGATGCGATAAAAAATGGGACGAACGAGCAGCGGATTACGCTTCATGGCAACCATGTTCGCGAAGCGTTTGAGCCGATTGGTGACGTAATGCCTGCGCAATTCTCTCGTTACGTGAACAACTTCTTGTATTCACTTAATCTTATTGATGATTCCATTGAGCAGCAAAAAGCTGCCTAAACGTATCGGCAATGAGCTGGTTGGTGAGGATGGTAGTGACGATGCCTTTACTAAAAGTAGTGAGGGCGACATTTGGTCCATATATCATGATCTGTGTGTCTAGGGGACCGAAATGAGCGCGCCGAGCCTCGAATAGAGCGTCATTATGGGCGGGATTATACACCTCATCCCGCATAAGCGCTTCTGTTTTGATGCCGGCTTTTCGTTGGCGAGCTATCTGCCTATCAATCATTGCTGCAATTTGAGGGTCATCCCGGTCATACGCGCTAGGAAAAATCCGCAGCGTATCGCCGGTAGAGATGATGTCGTCATAGATAGCGCGGAATGAATCTATACCCTCGAGGTAAAGCACGCCGGGCTTATCGGTGACGAGCTTGTATGTAGAGACGAGCGATGGTAGAAGGATGCTCAATTCATCATTGGCCTTTTTAAGTGCTTGCTGTCTGTGTGCGAGTAGCTGGCGGAGCCGTGACGGGTCTTCGGGTGAGTAGAGGGCTTTTTTGCCCTCTTTTTTTGTGGCGAGGCCGAGGGCGACGAGACGAT
>CAYSQL010000050.1:0-1148 GCA_964433265.1 uncultured Candidatus Saccharibacteria bacterium
CGATTCCGATGCGGTAGCGCGGGCAATTATGAAACTGTATTTCTCGTAACGGAGGTGATTATGGACTACGAAGATACGAATCGTGAAATAGATCAGCGGCGCGTATTGCCCGTGCCGTTCGTCGTCTTGCTTGACCTGGATCGCTGCTTGCTTGATACAAATGCATTCATTCGGGCGTTTTATGACGCGCTAGAGCCGGGACTTGCCAAAGCATTACGGCACGCTCAGGAGGGTATTGAAGCGTCTGGCGGCTCGTTTGACCTTGTCGAGACGATCAAAGAGCGAGTGGACGAGCCGGAATGGCGAGCTATTAGGAGTTATTTTTTTGAGGCGAGTAACGGTGCGACGTTTCTGTATAATGGTGCTCGCGAGTTGATGACGTGGTTGCAAACGCGTAAAGTGCCATTTGCAATCATTACCTACGGTGGCGAGGAGTGGCAATGTCTGAAGCAACGGACGGCGCGACTCGAGCATGTGCCGATGATTGTCGTTGATACGAGCGCGAAGGGGAAGATAATTGATAGCTGGCGCGACTCGGATGGACTGTTTCGGCTACCAGTTGAACATGTGGCATTGCCGCCATCCGCGCATCGTATCGTCCTGGTCGATGACAAGGCGGTGGCGTTTCAGGGGATGCCCGAAGGGTCGGTGGGAATTCAAGTGGTCATTGGCGAAAAACCGCCATCCATACAGCAGGGCGATTTACCATCGGGCGTGCGCGTGGCGCATGGGCTTGATGTGGTCCGGGGTGAGCTCGCACGGCTCGTAGACGGTAAATAGGTACGCATCGTTCATACTTAAATTAAAAAAATCACCCCGCTCGTTTGTGCTGGCGGGGTGTTGGTTGTTGGCGAAGTAGGGTTGGCCTGTTGGCTCGCGGTGAAATGCGAGCCAACAGGCTTTTTGGGGCCGCGGTGGGCTATAGCGGTTCCGGGCGACAGAGGCGCAGCTCGTCGGGGGTCTGATCTGACGCGATGACGACGTTCATCTCGAGCGCTCCGGTGGTGACGCCGAGTGGGGCGTTGCTAAAGGTGCCGATGGGACTGTCATTCGCGTAGGCGACGCCGGAGGCGTACCACCACACCGAGCCGCTCGCTCCACTGCTACGGGTGAGTAGCAGGACGGTCGTGTCGCTGGGCGCCTTGGCC
>CAYSQL010000050.1:1158-5332 GCA_964433265.1 uncultured Candidatus Saccharibacteria bacterium
GAACCACGATGCTCTCGCCACTGTCACTAACGTAGTGGGTGTCCTTGGTGACGACGACGGTGACGGCGTCTGGCGCACAGTCGATTGAGCCGTCTGATGTCTCGGCCAGATAGGCAGGCATCGCTCCCTTGCTGCTCGCCGTTGAGCCTTGTGTGGGCGGTGCGACGGGCGCCGATGTGTAGGAGAACGAGCATCCGCCAAGGATAAGCAGGGTGACGAGCGCCGTCAGTCCTGTGGCGAGCCTGTATCTTTTCATGATAACCCCTAGGGTTCGCGCAGCCCGGCGGACTGCGTCAAAAGTTATAGTACCTCGAGAGGTGGTGATAGACAAGCGTAAGTGCGTTGATGCTAAGGCATGATATTGACAAAAAAGCATAAGTGTGATACATTGAGGGCATGGATAACGCAACACAAACAATCGCAGCAAACGAAAATGTCATCGAAGGCGACCAGCTCGCGCACGATTTCAAGACCGCAACGTTTATCGTGTCGGTATTGATTAATCTCGTAGTTTTGACGACCTGGCTTGCGATTCAGTTCAACGCCGCCTAGGCAATGGGTGAGTTCCGTAGCAACGCCGCCATTGATGACGGCGTTGCTATATGTTATAATAACATTCATAATGCCTGGGAGACGATTGAGAAGGCGGCGCGAGCAATCAGGTACTGTTCGGCAGGCCCCCGATGTGAGTGAGATAAGCCATAATAACACGATGCGCCTAATATCGGACTATGGCCTTCTTGAAGGCGGTGCGATATACGAGGGTGATCGTCTCGTAGTAACGAAGCGACAGATTGAGGAAATTGCCCGCGAGGCCCTGTTTGGGTCGTTGCTCAATACTGATAGTGAACCGGCCCGGCTCTTTCATCCACATGATGTTGCAATTAGCGCGCTGTCAGATATGGACGTGAATATAGGCAGAGTGGGAGAGGATCTTGATCGTGTCGCGGCGGGATTTGATGCTGGGATGTTCCATAGGCTCGTGCCGCCGGTTGCTGATAACCGTAGGTTGTTTGGCCGCGTGGTTGGTGTGGGAGAGGAGCTTTCGTGCGGGGAGCAATTGCTGACGAAGCACTCACGATATGGTAGTGTAGCCTATCAAATCGCGTCAAGCTATGAAGTTGGGGCACGGCGCAACCGCTTGTCTAGTGTGATGATATATCGCAACGAAAATAAAATAGGGCAGCGCTGGACCTCGTCGCGAGAGTTGGCGGAGGGTCACTGCTGGGATCAAGCGGTAACGAGATTGACGTACGACGAGTCTGGCGCCCTGGCTGATATCTGGAATAAATTCGTGGCTGGCAACGGCTCGCGGCGAGAGTTTCGTAATGCGCGCCAGGTTGGTGCGGATTGTGCTGTGGAGACAGATGCTGCGGATCGATTAGTGCGTGAAACGGCTCAAAGAAAATGGGGAAATGATCCCGAAGGCTTTGGCGTTGGCATGACACTTGGTGTGCATCCAAAAGTTCGTGTAACACGCACCTCCAGGCCTTTCGGCAGGGGTGGTGATGGGGTTATGCTGGTTGCGGAGTTTTCCTATAATCCGTTGAGCGATAGGTTTGAGGCGGGCGACGGCAGTGGACAATCGTTTTCTTCGCCGGAGGCGAGTGTGATATTGGGCGAGTTGCTTCAGACAATTCCAGTGTTGCGCGATTGATCGGTGTGGTGAGAGGTTGCCAGGGTTCCCAGAGGGCTGCTGGTGGCGTTTTTGATCTATAGTTTATCCACAAAATTGTGGATAAATGCGCAGTGTGGAAAATTTGCCCAAAAAAGGTATTGCAAGTGGGTAAGCGTGGGTAGTATGATGAGTCCAGTGGAAGCAGCGGGGTAACCCGCAAGATAAACACCACAAACACAAACACCAATTAACAATCCAACGTTAACGCCGAGAAAGGGCATAAAACAGAACTAAGTGCAATGGATTACTTTGAACGAAAGCTTGATGACAAGCGTCGGCTCACAATACCGACCGAGCTTCGTGCAGAGTTTGCCAGCGGAGTAGTTCTATCCCGAGGTTTCGGTGAGTATCTTCACCTCTATCCACAGCACGTCTGGGATAGGGAAGTTGAGCCGGCATTGGCGGGCAACAACATTTTCGATGAAGAGCTTGCAGACCTCAATGTCCGATTTCGTCGCGGTAAGACCACGCAGGCGCTCGACCAGAAACAGGGCCGAATCGTCGTCGAGCAGCATTTGCTCGATTATGCCACGATTACCAAGGACGTTGTAGCGGTGAGGGTAGGCGCATATTGGCGCGTCGGCTCGCCGGAGAAATTAGCATAGTTTACCGACCCATTGTTGACCGAACCTTAACAATTAAACCGTAATCGATATCCTCGAGAACACCTATCTGGTAGTGAGCCAGTGGTTTATTGACCCACAGTAAAAACAGTCAAATGCACCTTCCTCCAAACAACACCTCCCAAAAAAACTCCACCTCACACATAAGTCTCTCAAGGTTTGGCAAATTGGGTATGAGTTTCACTGAAACCCCCATCGGCGCCAAACCTAACTTATACACAAAAACAAACATTCACATGCGAAAACAAACAGGTTCACTATCAGTTAGGTGATCTCGAGTATAGTTGCTATCATAGTAACTATATGAGTATCAAAGAACATCCACCACTTCATGTTCCGGTTTTACTTGAATCGACGCTTACGACGCTACGTCCTAAATTAGGCGAGAACTATCTCGACCTGACGGCTGGATACGGGGGCCATGCGCGGAAGATTCTGGAACAAACCGAAAACTACACGGGCTCGTGTTTGGTCGATCGTGACGCTTTTGCGATTTCGCAGCTGAACGATCTAGAAAAACACGGTGTCACACTTCTTCATACTGATTTTTTGTCGGCTGCCCAGCAGCTTGCAGAGCAGGGAAGAACATTTGATTTAGTTTTACTTGACTTGGGGGTGTCGTCACCACAGCTCGATTTTGCCGAGCGAGGATTTTCCTTTACGCACGACGGACCCCTCGATATGAGGATGGACGATCGGCAGGAACTGACAGCAGCGATGCTGGTCAATACCCGTTCCGAAGCCAATCTCGCCACCATCATACACGAGTACGGGGAAGAGTCGATTGGTACCGCGCGCCGATACGCCCATGCGATCGTCGCAGCGAGGCCATTCACGCGGACAGGAGAACTTGCAGAGGTTATTCGAGCGGCACATGTGGGCAAGTGGCAGAAAATCCACCCAGCCACACGCACGTTTCAGGCTATCCGTATTGCGGTGAATGACGAGCTCGGGCAAATAAAAGACCTGATGCCACTGCTGCCAAAACTTCTCACGAAGGGCGGGCGAGTAGGGGTGATCAGCTTCCATAGTCTCGAGGACCGAATCGTGAAGCGATATTTCGCTGAACAACATGCCGCCGGTTATGAGTCGGAACTCGATGTCTTGACGAAAAAACCGATCGACGGAGCCACGTATGACGTTCACAACCCGCGTGCCAGGAGTGCAAAACTCCGGGCAGCTGTGAAAAAATAAAACAAAAAAGAAAGGGGATACGACATGCCAGTACATATCCCAGTACTCAACGCGTCAGTCGAACAAGCAGTGATCGTTCGTTTCAAGTAACGAACACCTGTTGACGAGACGAAGATGCATTTGCGGTGCCGGTTTTTACAAAATAAGAAAACCGGCACTGCGCCACGAATACAAACATAAAAAGTAAAAGACGTACCACCACAATGTCCTATACACGTACAGTACAATTTAACAGCAGGCGTCAAGGTACCTGGGGCCGCAACCAGAATACAGTTGCTTTTGCCTCTGCTGTCAAACTCGGTCCGATCACCCATACGGTGCTGATTGCACTCATGATTACGGTGCTTGGTCTGATATACTTGACACAGGCGACCCGCACGTCAAGCTACGACTACACGGCAAGTGAAGTCGATAGCCAAATCTCGCAACTAACCGACCAAAAGAAAGATCTTGAAGTCGATAACGCGCGATTGACGGCACTCAAGGAAGTCCAAAACTCGAACGTCGCCAAGAATATGACGACGCCGACCGAAACACATTACGCAAACGAATAAGAGGGTATGAAACGAAAGTTTAGCGCAGCACGACGAACACAACTGCTCGCCATGGCGATTCTCGCACTCATGGCGATTTTTATCGCGCGGCTTTTTTATATCCAAATTATCCGGCACGACTACTA
>CAYSQL010000051.1:0-5290 GCA_964433265.1 uncultured Candidatus Saccharibacteria bacterium
CCTCGGTAGCATTCTTATAAGCCGGAGCTCGCTACTGTCTTTAGGTAATGTCTGGGGTAATTATAGCAAATGGAGCGTTATTTTGCAAGCGGTCGGTGGTAGCGGGCGGCCATTTCATCGAGCCGTTGATCGATCCGGGCTGCGCTTGCTGGCGTCAATCCGTCTTTTCCCATGTGGACCTTGCGTTGATTGATACGCTCTAGCCCGGCGATTTCCTGCTCGGTTGGCGTGAACGGCATGTTCATCTGCCGCGACAACTTATAAAAGATGTGCGCGCCCTTGCCTATTCGCGTTTGCTTGCGGCCCTCGGTCGTGAGTGCTTGGATTTCAAACGGTACGCACCCTTCGGTGTCCTCGAAAAAACCAGTGACTTTTGCGACATTGAACCCATGGTCGTCTACGACGTATTCGAACAGACCCTGATGGTCGGGAAAATGTTTTTCGAGCTCCTGACGGATCGTACGTACGAATCCTTCCGAGCCGCGTATATGAAACGCCTGGGTGCGGCTCGGTGCGGCGACGGGGGTGATGGCGTCTTGGTTCGCGTGCATGCCTTTGACAAGCGCGACGTATGCGTTAGCTAGGGCATCGTCATTATCTGCGACGAGCGTCATACCGGTGACGTCGAGCGGCGTGAGCGACTGATCGACAGAAGCGGGTTCGACTTCGTGCGGTATGTCACGGTTGCTTTTTGTCGCTTCGCGAGCGAGTTTTTCGGCAAGCGAGCCGACCGTTTTGAGACGGGCTAGCACGCGCAGGCTCGTGTTCTCGCTCGGAATTTCACACGTTCCCTCGCCTACGACTATGCCGTGCCTGGCATTGTTGGTTATGACCGATTCATGGCTGGTTTCGCCTATCAGCTTATTGAGAATAGATGTTGCATAGTGGGTAAATAGCGGCGTACCGTCTTGTGCTTTGCCATCGTAGGCCAGGAGCATACGCTCGGCTTCATCGACGAATTGGCCTCGGCCGGCATTGCGCAAACGGATGACCGTTGCTTTGCTGCGAAGCGCCATGGCGAGCGCGTCGAGTCCGATAATCTCGCATAGTGACGCATACATCGCTTCGGCTTTGACGATTGCTTCGTAGCACTCGTTGCTGTCGTAAGGGTAGGTTTCGAGTTCGGCCAAAGTATGCGTCGCCTGGATAAGCATCGTTTCGAGGTTGATTGTCTCGGCGTGCTCGAATAATTCTTGCGGATTAATGATGGTCGCGTGATGCTCCCAGTCTTTGTCTGTTGCGATCGGCTTATGCGTTTTCCAAAAATCATCCGTGACGGGAAAATCGGTCGCGATGCCGGCGGCTTGGTAAAACGCGTACGGATCCGTTTCTTCTGCGTAAGAAAATAACTCTTCATCACTCAGCTCGCGAGCGCCGGATGCCTCGTAGAGCGCGGCCGCCTCGCGCACCGCCTTGGTCATATAGTCCATGCCGAAATCGTCCAAAAGTACCATCGCTTTTTCGGCGACGATACGTTCGGTTTCTTGCATAGAGTCACGTTCGTGACGATGAGGGCTGCTTTCGTGCATACAAATTTATATTATATCACTGTAATCAAATAAAAGCAAGCTTGATGTACCTGAGTCTCAAAACCCCCTCATTTGCGATCACAAGTAAAAAAGCGCTACACTATTCTTGTAAACATTTCGAGGTAAACAAGGAGGTGGTATATGCGCTTTTTACGTTCTCATCATATAACAAAATTACTTGCCGTGGTAGACGGCATACTGCCGCCAGAGGCGCCCAACCCAAAGGGTGGGCGTCCTGTCATACTCAGACGAAATGAAGTCATGACACTTCTCATCTTCTCCTGCTTTGTTAGTCCTCAGCAAACTCTGAAGAATATCTACACGTGGGCGCAAACCTTCTACTACCGTCGCTTTACTCTCTGTAGCTACAAGTCATGGGTCAGGAAATGCCATGCGGCATTGCCTGACATGTACTCTATGCTCGATTTGCTGCTGGAGAAGACAGCTGCCATTCGTTTGCTCGACAGTAGTATGCTGCATGTCTGCAAGTTAGTGCGCTCGAATAGGCACAGGGTCGCCAAAGGCATTGCTGCCTTTGGCAAGAATTGGCAGGGATGGCACTTTGGTTTTAAGCTCCATATGGCCGTCTCGCCGCAAGGTAAGCTGCGTGCCGTACACTTCACTCCGGCCAACGAGCATGACGCCCAGCAAATACCGCATCTCGTCAATGATGCTACAGTCATTGCCGTTGGCGATGGCACCTACGGTGCGAGCGTTATGCGGCGTAAGATGTGGCGACAGCACAAAGCCTATATACTCGCACCACCACACCCCAAGCAGGCCAAGCAGCTCTTAGCAACCTGGCAACACCTCCTTCTGCGGAAGCGTGTCAAGATTGAGTGCACCTTCGACTTCCTAAAACAACACCTGCTTCTCGAAACATCGTTTCCGAGAAGCGTGAACGGCTACGCCGTCCACTACCTACGAGTTCTCCTTAGTTACCAGTTGGGATGGGGGTTTTGAGACTCAGGTTGATGTGTTCTGGGTGCGGCGCGGGTTGATTAGTCGCGCCCAACTACCGCTAGCGATACCAAAGAATATATGGTTTCTGAAGATGTATGCGCGCTCGCTTGGCGTCGCCCTTTAGTTTTATCAGATGAGTATGCTGATGTGGGACGGTTTTTGATTTGTTGCCTGGCGCGCGAGCATATACGGAGTAGCCGTCGGCCTCGTATTCTCCGATAACGTCGATAAATTCCACTTTCTGATTTACATCGAAGGTATGGATGGATTCGGTGTGGTGTTTTGGGAACTATCAGTAGATGCCTGGCAACTTCGTGATCGTCCCAGAGGTCGTAGGGAAAAATATTGTCAGACACCCAAAAATGCTGAGTCTCCGCGACAATTTGGTCGAGGTCGCTAGTGAAATTGCAAAAAGCGCAGGCGTCGTCGTTATAGCTGTTTTGTTTTCTGTGTGTTTTGTACCGCAGTTCTGTCGCCCGTTTGCGTGGCATGATAAACAGTCGTCCCCTTTCCCCTATCTCTTTTTAGTATACGTGGCGCTCTAGCCTTTTTCTGTTGTAAAATGGTGTGTATGAAGAGTATTGTGGTGGCCTACGACAACAACCGAGGCATCGGTGCGAATAATGACCTATTATGGCAGCGTGATTTGCTGGCGGATCTTGCGCATTTTAAGACGCTGACGACGGGTAAAAGCATCGTTATGGGGCGAAAAACGTATGAGTCGATCGGGCGAGCGTTGCCAAACCGTGAAAATATCGTCGTGTCACATGCCCTATCGGATGCTGATGGCATTGTTGTCGTCGCGAGCCTTGCCGAAGCTTATGAGCGAGCGAGCGGCGAGATTGTTATCATTGGTGGTGCAAGTATCTACGAGCAGGCGCTACCGGATGTCGATACGATTTATGCGACAGAAGTCGACGCCGTGTTCCCGCAAGCCGAAGTATTCTTCCCTGTATTTGGTGACGATTGGCGCGAAACGGCGCGCGAGCATCATGAAGCGGATGAGCGCAACAAATACGCGTATGACTTCGTTACTTATGAGCGACAGTGATGCGCGTCTCCGAATCGACACTACAGAGAATTCTCACACTGTATGGTAGGGGGTTCGTCTCGCTCGAGCGCGTCATGTCGGGGTATCGCAACCATTCGCACATCGTGCATTGCCAGACGCATGAAACTGTCAATGTTATCGTGTATAAATCTGAGCCCGAGATTGCCGAGCGTGTCAAACGCATCAATCACCTGAGCGGGACGATTTCCTCTTCGGGCTTGCCAGTGCGCTATCCACTTGATTCGCGGGTGCTCGCCGTTTCGTCTGGCGCGCGTCGGAGTGCTGCGGGACTCTATAATTATTTGCCAGGAGAGACGATTCCTTGGGAGGCGTATCGTCGCGCGCATATTAAATTACTCGGTATGGCGATGGCGGGATTGCATCGGGCGGGCGACGCTTTTGATGGCGATCTGCCGCTCGTCATTGATGAGTACCAAGCGATTATTTCGCGGATGCGACGTTATTTTGAGCGTGAGGACGTGCGTGGCGCGATGGCGAAGAAGCTCTTTGCTCGACTTGATGTGGCGCTTTTTGATCGGCTCGCCATTTTTCTCGAGGCCTGTCGCGTTCTGCCGACGCGGGTGCTTCATATGGATCTTGTGCGCTCGAATGTTTTGTTTGGCCGAGCCGAGCCGGAGAGCCGATTGGCAGTCGGTAAGCTAGCAATCACGGGAATACTCGATTTTGAAAAAGCTAGTGTCGGCCATCCCCTATTTGACGTGGCGCGCACCTTGGCATTTTTGCTTGTCGATTGTTCGTTTCCACCGGCGAAGCTGCAAAACTATTTCATCGACTCGGGGTATCGCAAGCACGGTGGCAGCAATTTGCGGCCGGAAATGATTGCAGGTCGCGATATGCTCGGGACGCTGATTGATTTGTTCTTGCTGTATGATTTTTATAAATTTTTGCGCAATACCCCATACGAGAGTTTGCGCGAGAATCACCATTTCGTTCAGACGCTTGCTATACTACGCGCCCGAAAATTGCTATACTAGAAGTATATTAAGTGAGGGCTGAATATGACAGAATGGCGCAAGCGGCTGATTTCGCAAAGTGATTTATTGGATTTGCACGACAAGCTGAAGAAAGCTGATAAAAAGATTATTTTTACCGCGGGTAGCTGGGATTTGATTCACGCTGGTCAATGTCGGTATCTCGAGAAGGCTCGAAGTTATGGCGACGTGCTCGTCGTGGGCGTGAGCAGTAACGACGCGATTCGTCGCGTCAAGGGTTCGAATAAGCCGATTCTCGACGAGAGAATTCGCGCTGAGATGCTCACCTTTTTGCGTTCGGTTGATTTCGTCACTCTACTACCCGAGCCTAGCTGTGTCCCGTCTCTCGGTCTTCTAAAGCCCGATGTCTTCGTTACTGTTCAGGAAGATTGGACGAGCGAATATAAGGAATCGAAAGAGTATAAAACCGTGACAAATTACGGTGGCGAAGTGCTGGTTATCCCGCGCCAGTCGACAAGCGTGTCAACCACCCAAATCTTGGAGCGCGCCATCGGCGGCGCCCTCTCGGACACGCTCAAAGATTATATGCAATATCGGAAAGACCCAATCAAAGAAAAATAATCACACACTCATGGAATTAACGGACGATCAGAAAAAACAAGAAGTAGCCTTTCGCACCGCACGAACCAGTGGCGAATACGACACGATTTGGCAAACGGTTGGTCGGTGTGTTTTCTGTCGCCACGATGATATGCAGCCGCAGCATGAGGTTTACTATGAGAACGACGTTTATA
>CAYSQL010000052.1:0-5047 GCA_964433265.1 uncultured Candidatus Saccharibacteria bacterium
AATGTCGGCGGCTCTCGCTGGCGCGACGAGTGCCGGTACTGACAAAGCGGTGACGGTCGTGCAACAAAGTGACATCGACGCCGCTTCTGGTGCCGCGTCGAAACAGAGCGACTCTGACGCGGCGAAAAAAGACCTTTCCAATCAGTTTGGTGGCAACTATGTCGTGCTTGACGCCTCGTTCAAGACTGACGCGGGCGCATTGACCGCCTCTCCTGCGGTGGGGCAAGAGGCGGCGGATGGCAAAGGGACGCTTAGTGGCAGTGTGACCTATACGTTGACTGCGGTTGCCAAGTCTGAGATTTCAAAATATCTTGACCAATATTTCGCGCAGCAAGTTGACGGTAAGGCGGACCAGAAAGTGTATGATACGGGCCTTGGCGGCGTTAGACTGACCGACACATCGGCGATAGATAACGGCTTTAGTGCTTCGATTGCGGCGACAGGCAAGATTGGGCCGAAGATTAATGAACAAACGATTAAGGAATACGCGCGCGGCAAGAAATACGCGGAAATCAAGTCGCGTATCGAAACGATAAACGGCGTCGATACGGTTGATGTGCAGTTCTCGCCGTTCTGGGTAACGAGTGCCCCTGATGACGTGAAGCGCATCAGCTTTGAGTTCAAGGTGACGAAATGACCGCTCGAGCGGTGATGGCTCTCGATGTAGGCGAGAAGCGAATTGGCGTCGCACTTGCTGACGAAGCAATAAAAATTGCGATTCCGTTTGACACGGTAGAGGTCGACGGTACGGAGCTCGACCGAATTGCGGCAATCATCGCCGATGAAAATATAACGAAAATCGTTGTTGGCTACCCACGCAATCAATCGGGTGAACCGACGGCGCAGACGCAGTATGTCGAGCGGTTTGCGAAGACGCTCAATGTTTTTGGCGTGCCAGTCGACTATCAAGACGAATCATTGACTAGTGTCCAGGCGGAAGCGCGCTTGCAGGCACAAAAAAAACCCTATCAAAAAGGCGACATCGATAAGACGGCGGCAAGTATTTTTTTGCAGGATTACCTGGAGCAACGGTGATGGATGGGTTCAAGCGACCAGCGCCGCCTCGCCCCGATCCAATGCTTCCACCGTCTAGGAGGCCCGATGGTTTCGTGCCACGACCTCTCGCGTTGCCCGTCATAAACGCATCTGAGCGGCCGCTCATCGATTCGCAAACGGTGGACTATCGGCAGACCCCCACGCCCACGTCGCAGTCCGTCGAGGATATCCCGCAACTCGTTTCTGAGCAGGCGATGCAACTGAGCGATGTACCGCGCCCCAAAAAACGGCGTCATCGCCTCGCCATCGGTTTGGCAATTAGTCTCGGGGTGGCCTTGGTTGTGGGTGCTGGGGGCGTACTCTGGTATTATCTGGCGCTCAAGCCAGCGAGCAGCGACAAAAATGCGCAGACGGTGAGTCTAGAGGTCTCGAGCGGGGAGACGTGGCAGTCGGTGGCACGAACACTGGCGCAGAAGCGAGCGATTACGAGCGAGTTGGCCTTTTCACTCTACGCGCGCCTACACGGTGGTGGCTTGCCACAAGCAACCTGTCTTGTCAGCCCATCTGATTCGACGCAAGAAATTTACGCACAGATTACGGATGGATGCAAGAACACTTCGTATACGTCCGTCACGTTTTACCCTGGGGCGACGATAGAGACGCCACTCTACAAACCAGCGAATTCACAAATTGACGCGGCGGCGATGAGCGTGAGGACGATTTTGGGGCGAGCGGGGTATGATGATGCGCAGATTGCGGCGGCGCTGACAAAACAGTATAGTGGTGAGTTATTTCAAGATAAACCGGAGGGCACGACGCTTGAGGGGTATATCTATGGTGAGACGTATCATATCTCTGCGCAAGCGAGTGCGGACAAAGTGTTGCAGATTGCGTTTGACCAGATGCTCTCTGACCTCAAAAAATACAATCTCATTACCCAATTCAAGGAGAGGGAGAACCTCAATCTATATCAGGCAATTACGCTTGCCTCGATTGTGCAACGCGAACTGAACTGCGAGGACAAACCGACACCGGAGCGTAAAGAGCGGTGTTATCAGTACCAGCGTTCGATCGCCCAGGTGTTTTTGACGCGTCTCAAACTCGGTATGACGTTAGGGTCGGATGTGACATTTATCTACGCGGCCGATCAGCTCAAGGTCCAGCCGACGCCGACGCTCGATTCGCCATATAATACGCGCATCCACGCCGGTCTGCCTCCCGGACCAATCGCGAGCCCGGGACTACTCGCACTGCGTGCGGTGGCCGATCCAACACCGACGGACTACCTTTTCTTCATCGCGGGTGACGATGGATTAATCTATTTCGCAAAAACAGATGCCGAGCATCAGGAAAATATCAAGAACCACTGTCAGCAACTGTGCTCTGAGCTGTAGACGCCTCGTGTATTGACGCGGGAGGCCTAGAGCGATACAATACCTCTAAGCACATTCGCACTTAAAGGACGACTTGACAGGAAAATACCTGGAAATACGTGACAATAAGTGACCAATGGCCTTACCTTGAAATGTCGTACGGACACCGAAATAAGCAACATCAATTTTAAATGCAAATTTAATAACAATCGGTCGACACGTGTGTTCCCGTTCTTGCTCCGCGCAAGAAGAAAGACAGAGTAATGGTAGATGCGCCGTTAGTGATAACAGCGCAGGAGAATGATTATTCGTAATCAAGATATGGTTTCGGGTATTACTCGGCCGCAACAATTCGTTCCTATTGTCGCTACTAAGCCTTCGAAAAGGCACGCAGGACTGTTCCGTTCCCTCTCGTTTTCATCAATTGCCTCGTATCTTGGGGTGTTTTTGTTGATTCTTGCTATCGTGACGGTTAGCTATCAGCCACCGAAGCATGAAGCCTCGGTCGCGGCGGCGGCAAGCGATACAACGAGCGGGGTGACGCAACAGGCGGCAGTCGACGTCACAAAAGCGACGGCGGTTGACTCTCTGATGGCGACGAGCATTGGTGCGACGATTGCCGAAAGCACGAGCTTGCCAGTGGCGAAGAACGTGACCAACCTATCGCAGTCGCTTGCCACAGAGAGTATGCTCGCCCAGACGGACACAAACACGATTTCTAAGCCCCAAATTGCTGATATTACCGCCGATACACATACGGTGCGTGAGTATACGACAGTGGCGGGTGATACTGCGGCGACTGTTGCAGCGCGCTATGGCCTCTCGTCGCAAACGATTCGATGGGCAAACGGCCTTTCGTCTGATGCGATCGAGGCGGGACGTAAATTAACGATTCCACCAGTCGATGGTGTTATTTATACAGTGCACGCCGGCGATACGGTGGATAGCATCGCCGCAAAGTATGGCGCTAATCGCCAGGATATTGTCGCGCTCAACGACCTAGAGCTTGTTGGCAATCCAACCGCCGGTCAACAGCTCACGATTCCAAACGGTAATCTTCCCGAAAATGAACGACCCGGCTATCAGGCGCCACGGACGGCAACGAGTAGCGCGACCTACAGTGGGGGGTACGGTACGGCGTCGCGGCTACTTGCTTCCGCAGGCAACGGCTATGCGTTTGGTAACTGTACCTGGTATGCCTACGAGCGTCGCGTACAGCTTGGTTTGCCGGTCGGCAGTTTCTGGGGTAACGCGAGCACCTGGGCGTACAATGCGCAGCTGGCGGGCCTCCTGGTCGACGGTAACCCCGCGCCCGGCGCAATCATGCAGAATGGCGGTGGGTATGGCCACGTCGCCATTGTCGAAGGCATAAATCCGGGCGTTTCGATCACGATTAGCGAGATGAACGGCTATCGGTTCGGCGGTGGTTTCAACCGTATCGGGCATGGTGACATTCCATGGTCAGAGGCGGTTAGCGGTATGTACCGCTACATTCACTAGAAGTTTTTAGATAATCACAAAACGCCTCTGTCAAATTCGGGGCGTTTTTGTTATAGTAGGGGGAAGTATGTTTGTAGACACAGCGAAAGTATTAGTCCAGGCGGGCCGCGGCGGTGATGGTGCGGTGAGTTTTCGGCATGAAATTTATGTCGACAAGGGCGGCCCAGATGGCGGCGACGGTGGCCGGGGCGGCGATGTGATCTTCGTCGCGACCGAAAATCTCAACACCTTGATTGATTTTCGCTATCGTCCAGAGCTAAAGGCGGAAAATGGTGGCGCTGGCAGTAAGCGTGATAAGCACGGTAAATCTGGCGCGCCACTCTATGTGAAGGTGCCCATGGGCACGCTGGTGCGGCGCGATGGTGAAATCATCGCCGATCTCACGAAAAACGGCCAAGAAGTCGTGATTGCTCGCGGTGGTGATGGTGGTTTTGGCAACGCACACTTTAAGTCATCGACTAGGCAGACGCCACGAATGGCGGAGCTTGGTGAGGTGGGTGACACATTCGAGGCCGAGCTTGAGCTGAAGCTGCTGGCCGATGTCGGGCTAATTGGCTTCCCGAACGCCGGTAAGTCGACTTTTCTATCAGTCGTGAGCAATGCTCGCCCCGAAATTGCCAACTATGCATTCACGACACTGACGCCAAACCTTGGTGTGGCGGACATCGACGACGCAAGCCTGCTGATTGCCGATATTCCAGGACTTATTGAAGGTGCAAGCGAGGGTAAGGGCTTAGGCGACGCGTTCCTGCGCCACGTGGAGCGTACGGGCGTGTTGCTACATCTGATTGATAGCTACAGCAATGACGTCGCGGAGAGTTATCGGACGATTCGCAGCGAGCTTGAGAAATACAATCCGCTGCTCGCCACTCGTCCAGAGGTGGTGGCGTTGACGAAATCCGATGGGCTCGATGATGAATTGATTGCCCTGCAACGCGACGCGCTCACACCTGTGGTTGCCGAGGGCACACCGATTTTTGTGATTTCGTCGACGGCACATCAGGGGCTGGCTGAGGTGCTTCGGGCCTTGCGAGTCAAAGTTGATGTATTTCGTGCCGCCGAAGCTGATACGCATGACGCCGAGGATGAGCTGGATGATGCCCGGGTGACGATTACGCTCAGCGCTGAGCAGCTTGATGAGAAATGGGAAGTTTCCCGCGATGACGATGAGAATATCT
>CAYSQL010000053.1:0-4937 GCA_964433265.1 uncultured Candidatus Saccharibacteria bacterium
CACGAATACGGCGATCGTCGCGGCTGCGCCTGCAACAAGTCCAAATGCGCCAAAAGCGCCACCTAGAAACACGGTGCCAAGGATGAGCGACGAAAAAATCGCAATGATGCCGAGCGCACCTAAGATAACCCCGATGAGCACGATCCACCAAACGTTTTGCGCAATCCAATCTCGGCCACCTTTTGGTAAATGGGGCATGTTTTTATACCAACCCGCTACGGTTGTTTCGAGTTTGTGGACTGTTTCCATACGGAGCCTCCTAGTTAGTGATTGTCCCTAGCATAGAATCGATGCAAAAGGAGGGTGTATGAAAATTTTCACAAAAAGAACAATCCCCGCTACTGCAATAGTAACGGGGTCTGTTCTTTTGGACTGATCGAGGGTCACGCGTCGACTTCAACGAGCGCAGTGGCGTCATTGAGGCGGATCGTCGGATCGAGCTCGAGAAGTCTCGCCTCGGCTTCTTCGTATACTGCTTGCGCATCCCTGTAGTTGGCATCGGCGTAGCTGTACGTGTCTTGCTTCGCCCTCTGGTCCAACTTTGCGCGCGCGTACTGATCGCGAGCGGCGTTGTAGTTTCCGAGCGCTAGATCGAGCGCGGCTACTAAATGACCAATCGGCTCGATCCCCTGAGCGGTGCTTGACTCCTCGCATGCGGAAACTTGATTCAACCTGGTCTGCAAATAGTTGATGAGCTTGTTTGCGCGTGAGGCGTTTTCGGCGTGGCGGCGCTTGTGCTCGTCTGAGGCTGCGGCGTTCTCGTGCCGTCGGCCAAACGTTCGCATGGATGTAAGTTTGGCGATCTTGGCTTCAAGAGCTGGAACCGTTTCGGCCTTCGCGAGCGCTTGATGCATCTGTCTGCATGCGTCAAGTCTCGCCTGGGTCAGGTCGATGGCGTTGTTGAGTGCCTCGAGCGCGAGGCTTCGGCGTTCCCATGCTAATTCTTGCGCCTCCTTTGCGGTGGCATAGCGATTGCTCGCTTGCCGAAGCGTATCAGCGTTGGTGGTATTGGCGGTAAGCGGCACGGCATCTCGTTTCCAAAAGAACAAATAGCGCACCTGATAGTGCGACTTAACTATTACAACACGAATATATAAAAATAACAATGGTTGATAGTATCAAAAAATGAGTCGCCCCCACTGCCGCTTGGGCAATGGGGGCTTGTCGCTCGGTGTTTGATTGGTGGTGTGGGCTCAGGCGAGGCTGGGGACCTTTGCGTCGTCTGTTGCCATGATGAATAGTTCGTCGCCGGCCACGGCTCCGCTTTGACCGTACTTCGCCGTGAGGCGCGCGCACTCGGCAACGAGCCAGCAGCAATCCCTCTCAAGACCCTGTAGAAGGTCCAAAAGGCGCAGCCCGCGGCTCCAATCGTCCTTCTCCGCCAAGAACTCCTGTTCCGCAACGGCAATGTTGATGTACGTCTCGCGTACGGAGGTGATCGCGGTCCGGACGGTTCGGCAGTCGATATCCGCTTGGATACTGGCGTATTTGCTTTCGATTGCTTCGAGGTTCAGCTCGTCGTCGATGGACTCAAGCTGGCTCAGGGTGTTTTCGAGAGCATCGATGACATTCTCAAAGTCTGCGCGCAACTGCTCTGGGTCAAGGAGTTTCATGGCACCCGCCTTTCAAAGAGCGAAGATCGCACTGGATTGAGTGTGATCGGTGAAATTATACAACGAAAACGCCCTGTTCGCAATTCATTGGCCGAGGGGTATGCTCAATGCATGGAGACAGCGTCGCAACAAATAGTTCGTGCCTATCCCACTCCTCAGCGCAGTGACACTTTGGCGGCGTCGTTATCCATTCGTCGTTCACCTGCGCGGCCGACGTATGGTCGTATGGCGCGTCGTTTGTCATCGGTTCGGTATTGCATCTGGTGACCATACCGATGGTCCTGCGTAGTCGTCACTTCCGTCGCGCAGCAGACTTGCAAAAATAAAAGCGGCCGCTGGACGCGGCCGCACGGTTCACGATGGGCGACGGAGAGGTTGTTAGAGGGGGGAGCGACCGGCAATGGGAATATTTGCCGGTCGCTCACACGGGAATGGACGCGTGGGGTCAGATGGTTGCCTGCAGGGTGACGGCGCCGCGCATCGTGCCGAGACCGCCATAGTCGTACCAACTGAGCGGAGCCGTAGGGGTGACATTGGGTGCGTACTGCAATCACGTCGCCACGATCACGGGAACGTTCGCGAAGCTGTCGCATGCGGTCTGCATCGATCCCAGGACGTTTCCCTGTTTGTCGAGAATCTCGACATGCCACGTGCCGGACGCGTCGCGCCTTGTGGCGACAATGGGTAGCGTGGTGGGTGGCTGTTCGGCGGGGAGACATGGCGGGTTGATCGTCGTATAGGTGAAGACGTGCGTGCTCATAGGTGGGGGCTCCTATGTAGTGGCGAATGCTAGCCTCTTTGACTCAGCAAGCAGCCGGCCGCCCATCGTAGGCTAGTTGCTGAGTCAAAAAAATCTCTCTGTTGTCGATGTGCTTCGGAGGCAGAAAATGGGTATTTTTGTCTCGACGAATCGTACATGTATTAGCATATAAAGCGAAATTTATCAAGGACTGTATTCAATCAAAGAACCGCCCAGATGCATGCTGAGCGGTTCTTTAAATCGTGTAGCCGTCGATTACGAACGGCGGCTGCGAATGTAGGCAGTCGTCGCAGCGGCGAGTGCACTCAGGCCGAGGCCACCACCGAAGATGCTCGCAATACCAGTATGCGGCAATTCTGCTGCCGTCTGGCTGGGCGTTGTCGGTGTTGCTGCTGGAGTGATGTCACAGTCGGAAACGGTCTTTGAATACTTTTTACTATCAAAAGTCGTCTCATCGATTGTCGTCTTTGTCTTAGTATCGAGTTTACAGACGTCGATGTTTTTCACGACTGGTTTTGGTGCCTCACACTCACCTTGTCCGGCAAAGAGCAAGCCCGCAATATTTACCGCGTTGTCGCCATCGAGCGTATCGATGCGCGTGACACCTGGGGCGAGGTACCAGTCCATCTGGGTGCCTTTACAGGCTTCGGGTGTTGCGACGGTTGCTTTTGCGACGTAGTTGCTGGTGTTCGCGGGAATCGTTACCTCGGTGCGTGCGAATTCGGTCTGCGGGATAGCCCGTGCGTCCCAAGTCAGGGTACCTTTCCAGGTGTCTGGGAGGTTAAAGCTTTCGTATACCAGGTTGCCGTCACTACAGAGCGGTTTGCCATCTTTTGTTGTGATTTCACCATAACCGCGATCGAGCGCGATCATTTTATAGCTACTGAGCTGAGTCGGGTCTAGACAGGCAGAGCTGTTGTTTGTTGCAAACGCGTGACTTCCGCCGAGAAACATCGCCGCCAGCGTGCCGGCGAGCACGAGGAGGCGGCTTGCGCTGATGATTTTCATTATGAACTCCTCATATTTCTTGCTAACACCTTTCATGGTCACTTCTAACCATAAGTATGCTTAAAAACTACTACAAAAATATAAAAAAGTCAATTCTTAAAGCACGAGAGTCGTAAAAAGTCAATTATTGGGCTTACAATGCAGACGAGAAGGGCTGAAATGAACGGCCCCGCCACCATGATGGTGACGGGGTTCTTCGCTCCTAGCCTGTGTACGTTGCAGTTCACTTCGTGGTCGGCATACCCTGGGCGAGACTTGCTCGCGAAAGCTTGCCGAACATGAGTGCTCGCTTCGCTTCGACGATCTCCTGGCGTACTTGCTGCAAGCACGCGTTGACCCGATTGAGGTTGCCGGTGGCATACAGCTTGTTTGCTTCTGCCTCCAGGATCTCCTTGGCGAACGGGTCGCCAAGGACCGCGCCGTCCGAGATCTCGACGGCCGCGAACGTGA
Organism: uncultured Candidatus Saccharibacteria bacterium; assembly: GCA_964433265.1. Lineage (GTDB taxonomy): Bacteria > Patescibacteriota > Saccharimonadia > Saccharimonadales > Saccharimonadaceae > Saccharimonas. The sequence continues at coordinate 3,832 of CAYSQL010000053.1, forward strand.
AGGCCTCGGTCTTGGTCGCTTCGTCGTAGCTATGCGTGCTCGTGGCGGCTTGAGTCGCGCGCCGTTCTTCCTGATGCGCCTCACCGGCCTCACGCGCTTGCGCGACGGCGGCGGTGGCCGTCTGGAGCTGCTCTTGTGCCTGCTTGAGCAGGTCTTCGAGAGCCGCTTTGTGCGTCTCGAGCATCGCGAGAAGTTGCGTGGCGACGTCGCCATTGCTTTTTTCGGGGTGGATCATCGATGTTCTTTCTGAGAGGTGCGAAGGTCATGCCAGTTGGCGTGACCAACTATATTATATCATAAATGCATTTTAAAAACAACTTTATAAGTGTCTCTACGAGCCTAGAGGCTAATTGCCAAGAGCCTGTCGGATTTGCTCGGCGACGGCCGCCAGTTCGGCCTCGGGTGTCGCTTCTCTGCTGCCTGGGCGATACAGGAATTGACGCGGTTCGTATTCGATGATCCCATCGTCTTCCGGCGTGCGGGGGACGATATGGAGGTGGAGATGCGGGACCGATTGCCCGTAGTCTTTACCCTCATTCCAGGCACAGTTAAAGCCTTGCGCCCCGTAGACTCGTTTGAGGCTGTCTTTGACGATTTTGACAAGGGCAAAAATATCGAGGAGTTCTCGCTCGGTGAGTTCGTCGATCGTTTCGACGACGCGCTTCGGTGATACGAGGGTGTGACCAGGGGTAATCGGAATGTTTGTCAGGAACGCCCATGCGGTCTCGTTTTCGGTGATGGTACGATCTTTGATTTCGGGGAGCGTCGTAAAGATAGATTGTTTTTCGGCCATATCATAAGTATACGGTTTCTGCGCGATTTAAGCGATAACGTATACTATCTGTATGACTAAAACCTACACCCTGCCGACCATCAACGAAATCGAGTCGCTTCATCGCAAGTACGCGCCAAATCCAGAAGTGTTCGAGCTCGTCTGGACGCATTGCCAAATTGTTGCCGACATTGCCGTGCAGTTAGCCGAGCGGTCGGAAGTAACCGTCGACACTGAGCTCGTGCGCGTCGGTTGCCTGCTTCACGATATTGGCGTCTATACGCTCTACGCGAAGGATGGTTATGACAAATCGAAGCCGTATATTACCCATGGT
>CAYSQL010000054.1:0-2828 GCA_964433265.1 uncultured Candidatus Saccharibacteria bacterium
GGCACGCCCGAGGCGAACATTCGCGGCTACAAGGCGGGGCGGTTCAGCTTCAACGTCAAGGGCGGGCGCTGTGAGAACTGCCAGGGTGACGGCGTGATTAAAATCGAAATGCATTTTTTGCCTGATGTTTACGTTCAGTGTCCAGAATGTGGCGGTAAGCGCTATAACCGCGAGGCGCTTGAGATTAAATACAAGGACAAGACAATCAGCGATGTGCTCGAGATGACAGTCGAGCAGGCGTGCGATTTCTTCGAAAATATTCCGGCGATTTATCGCAAGCTCGGGACGATTAACGAAGTAGGATTGGGCTATATCCGGCTCGGTCAGCCAGCAACAACGTTTAGCGGAGGTGAAGCACAGCGTATCAAGCTCGCAACCGAATTGTCGCGCCGTTCGACGGGCAAGACGCTCTATATCCTCGACGAACCAACGACCGGACTGCATAGCGCCGATGTCAAGAAGCTCCTCGAGATCCTCGAGAAATTGGTCGATGGCGGCAACACGATGATTATTATTGAGCATAATCTCGATGTTATTAAGTGCGCGGACCATATTATTGACATGGGGCCAGAGGGCGGCAATGGTGGGGGCACGGTGGTTGCTATCGGTACACCAGAGGACGTCGCACGCGTTGAGGCGTCGTATACAGGTCGCTATCTCGCGCCACTTCTCAAAAATGGCTAAGCGCCACGGGGGCACGCGAAGGTCTACTCTTTGTCGTGTTTGCGCTGAAAAAGAGTGTCAAACTGATAGCGCGTGACGGCCACGATCCGATCGCGGGTTGACTTGTTGCTAAGCGCATGAATGGCAATCGGCAGGACAGAGAGGAGCAGGATGGCGATGGTGACGAACTCGATATTGACGCCAGCCTTGATGAGGACGTCACCGACAAAGTAGCCGAGATAGATAAAGACGGCCGACCAAAGCGCGCCGCCTATGATATTAAAAATGAGAAACGTGCGATAGTGCATGTTACTGACACCGGCGACGATCGGGGCAAACGTACGAACGACCGGAACGAAACGGGCAAGAATAATCGCTTTTGCGCCATATTTTTCGTAGAATTTTTCTGCCTCGGTAAGGTAGGATTGTTTAAAAAAGCGCGCGTTCTTTTTTTGGAATAACTTTCGCCCAACTTTGCTCCCGAATGCATATCCCGTGCTGTCGCCGAGGATTGCCGCGATTGCAACGAGAAAAACGAGCAGATGAAGATTACCGAAAAGTGTCGGAAGCACGCCTGATCGCACAAACGCGCCCGCGGTAAAAAGCAGGCTATCACCAGGAAACAGAAAGCCAATGAGCAGGCCCGATTCCGCGTAGACAACGGCGAGAATCATCGGCACACCGAGGTGGAGAATAATAGTCATAAGTTTTTGCATCATTACCTCTTAGTATAGCAGGTTTGAGAGGATACCGCTAAAGCTACATTAGAATAATATTGACAAAAAAGCTAAAGTTTGATATAATTGAGTCATAGTTACGATGGAGTCGTAACGGGAGGAACCAAGTATGTCAAAAGCAGTAGCGATAAGCGTTGCTGTGGTTGCTGTTGTCGCGCAAGGAATGATGTTTGCGCCAGTGACCCACGCGACGAACAGCGATAAAGTGACGATTTGTCATGCGACGAACTCACAAACGAATCCGTATGTAAAGATTACCGTCAATAGCTCGTCGATTGAAGAGGCGAACCATGTAACGCCAAATGGTCACGGGACGCACGAAGGTGGCGTTTGGCACAAGGGTATCGTCGCCCATACGTGGGGTGATATTATTCCACCGTTTGAGAGTCCGGAGGGAACACGCTATGCGGGGATGAACTGGAACGACGAAGGTAAAACCGTCTACGACAAGGGGTGTACGGTTATGGCGGTCCTGACAGATACGCCAAAATCCGATACCAAGGATACGGATGAGTCGACGACGAATCCCGGCGATCACAACTGTGCCAATCAGGGGACAAAAGAGACAAAAAACGACACGCCTGTCGCGGGCAAGGGCGGTGTCGGACAGGAAGCGTCGACGGTAACGACGACAGCTGCCACGACGAGTGTGCAGACTGCGGTAGCGCCTGAAGCGACGACAGCTTCAGAACTGCCACACACCGGACCTGTCCAAAACGCGACGCTACTTGGTGGGCTGTTGAGCGGTGCGACGTATCTTATCGCTCGTAGATTACAGAAAAAAGAACAGTAACAGAGACGCTAAGTGTTCACAAATAGACCTCGTTAAGGGGTCTATTTGATTTGGCGTTGCCGTTTGACGAAAACGCAAATCCATTATGGTTTTTTGGTGTATAATAGGGAGGTAATATAACTTAACTCCGGAAACATATCCGAAAGGAGAAATATGGGAGATAAGATCACTCTCAAAGTAGAGCCGCGTACCGTTCACGGCAAAAAAGTCAAGAATTTACGCGCGCAGGGCATTACGCCAGCCGTCATCTATGGGGCTGGCATGGAGCCGGTTGACGTCCAAGCGAATGCTGGCGAAGTGCGCCGTGTCGTCCAAGCGGCGGGCAAGCACGCGCCAGTCCAGCTGATGGGCACGAAGCGACGTATCGCGATGATCAAAAGCATCGATCTCGATCCGACCAAGCGAGGTGTCGTCCGTCATGTCGCCTTCCACGCAGTAAAGGCAAACGAGCCAGTTGAAGCCGAAGTGCCAATCCGACTTGTGGGCGAGGGAGAATCGCCGGCAGAGCGCGGTGGGCTCGTCGTGCTGCAAGCACTCGAGAAGATTGAGGTTAAGGCATTGCCGCTTGATCTGCCAGAGGCGCTTGAGCTATCGATTATGACGCTTGCCGAGGCGGGCGACCGCGTGACGGTTGG
>CAYSQL010000054.1:2928-4868 GCA_964433265.1 uncultured Candidatus Saccharibacteria bacterium
GGCAGTGCTGCGGTTTTTTGGTGGAGGAAAAACGATGACGATGAGATATGGAAGAGCCCCGTCGCAGAGATGTGCGACGGGGCGGTACTACTAACTACTAATCTTCCAGGAATCCACCGCTTTGACGACTCCATAGCTTGGCGTACGTGCCGCCGGCTGCGAGCAGCTCGTGATGGGTGCCGTCTTCGATAATCGTACCGTGGTCGAGGACGATGATTCGATCCAGCTTGGCGATGGTCGACAGACGGTGCGCAATCACGATTGACGTGCGGCCGTCCATCAATTCCTCGAGGGAAGCCTGAATGAGCTTTTCGCTTTCGCTGTCGAGCGCACTCGTTGCTTCGTCGAGCACCAAAATGGGTGCGTCTTTCAGAATCGCTCTGGCGATGGCGATACGTTGTCGCTGCCCACCGCTCAGCTTGACGCCGCGTTCGCCAACCATCGTGTCGAGCCCATCGGGGAGGTCTTGGATGAACTCCCAGGCGTGAGCCTGCTTAGCTGCGCGAATGATTTCGGCGCGGCTTGCTTTTGGCCTGCCGTAGGCGATGTTTTCTGCCAGCGAGCGGTGGAATAGTATCGGCTCCTGAGCAACATATGCGACGGCACGGTGCAAGCTCTCCTGCGTGACGAGACTGATGTCTTGGTCGTCAATCAGAATCCTGCCATGAGCGAGGTCGGAAAAACGCAGCAACAAACGAGTGAGCGTTGTTTTGCCCGAGCCGCTATGGCCTACGATGCCGACTCGTTGCCCGGCCGGGATAGTAAGGTTGAGCTCATTGAAAATATGAACGCCTTCACCATCGTCATGCGCGAACGACATGACATCGAACGTAATCGCGCCTCGCTTAGCAACGAGCTTACTGGTGGTGTTATCCACGAGCTCGTAGGGCGTTGCGAGAATCTCGGCCATATCGTGCGCATCACCGATGACTCGGCTGTAGGTGCGGACGATACTGTTCATCTCCCATAGCTGTCTACCGATGTTAAGCGTGTAGACGAGCACGAGGTAGACGGTGCCGACGGTAGCGATGTGCCGTTCGGATGCATATATCGCAAAGATAAAGGCGCCGATACTACCGATGGCAAGCAGTGCACTGAACCCTGTCGTGGTGCGGATGACGCCCCACTTCAGGCTCGTTGATGCGGCTAGCCAGTCGTTGGCGTGGACGGCGGCGCTCTTTGCCTCGTGTTTTTCGCGGCCAAACGCCTTGACGGTCGATACGTTCGTGACCACGTCGGCTAGGTATCCACTCAGCTTGGTGTGCTTCTGGGCCTCGATTTTGTTGCGCTCCTGTAGGAAGCGCGAACCAAGCCAGATAATCATCCCAAAGACGATGGCGTATAGCGCAATAAAAATCGCGTACTGCCAAAGTCCCTGGATGAGCATCATGACAATCGACCCGACGACGGTCGTCACCATTGGAACAACGCTCCAAATGAGCATATCCCAAAAGCGTTCAATCGCGCCGAGCATCTTGCTTGTCTGACTGACGAGTGAGCCGCCGAAACGGTTGGCGTGGAACGCCGTACTCTCGCGCGACAGTTTATCGAAAATGGAAAGGTACAGGTTGCGGATTGCCTTGATCTCGAACGTCCAGCAGAAGTACAGGGCGAGCCGCCACAAGATGACTTCGCCAACAAACAGGAGAATCGCATAGATGACGATCAACTGAGTGCTATTGGCGAAGGTGACGTCGCCGCGCTGAAGCTTGTTCATAAAGAGCGACAGTACGTAGGGCGCGATAACCGCGTTCACAACGACGGCCAGGGCTGGAAAAAGCAGTGCGAGGCCGCGAGCTACTCGATACGTTTTAGTATAGGTGAGGAACACATTGAGAGCTTGCTTTTGCATGCTCGTCCTTTCTTTCTTACGCACACGGAAAACCGCGTGTCTGCTGTTTATTGTTTATAGTCCGAGAGAATGCGGCGAACCGCTAGAC
>CAYSQL010000055.1:0-4782 GCA_964433265.1 uncultured Candidatus Saccharibacteria bacterium
GGCAACCGAAATCCAAACGTGCTCCCCTTGCCTTCTTCCGATTCAAATACGATGCTCCCCCCGTGCGCATCAACAATCTTCTTTGCGAGGTACAGGCCGATTCCTGTCCCGTCCGGTCGCTGCTTACGCGCGTTCTCGGCCCGGTAAAATTTCGTAAACAGCTGCCCCTGCATCCCTTTTGGCACACCCATGCCTTCATCAATCACCCGCAGCACCACTGCACCGTCCTCGACACGCAGCGTCACGGTAATACGCTGGGCGTCGGGTGAATAATAAATCGCATTATCGATAAAATTCATGATTACCTGCCGCAGTTTGCCCTCATCGACATAGAGCATCGGCACGAGTTTGTCACTTTTATACGTCACCGTCATATTATGCGCCGCCGCTACCGTCCGAATCGATTCTACTTCCTGCGCCACCACTTTCTCAAGATCCGTTTCGTGATAATCAATCATGAACCGTCCCGTCTGCAGCCGCGATACGTTCAAAAAATCACCAATCAGGTGCACCATCCGCTCGCTGCTCATATATGCCTCATCGAGCAACTGCCGTTGCTGCGCCGTAATCTTTCCCGCATCCCCTTCGAGTACCATACTGAGATACCCTTTGATGCTCGTCAACGGCGTGCGCAGTTGGTGCGAGGCGAGACTGACGAATTCGTCCTTGACGGCGTCCATTTCGATGAGTTTGGCGTTGCTCTCTCGCAATTCATGCGTTGCATCCGAAACCTCTTGTGTCAAACGCTTATTAAACGCTTGTATCTCAGAGAAACGCAAAGAATTAATCATCGCTAATGCCGTTTCAGCAGCCAGCATCGAAAGCATGCGCGCATCTGATGCGCTATACATATCACCACTGCGCTTATCGCCGAGAACCAAGTGGCCGGCAACCTGGCCGCTTGATTGTATTCGAACAATCGCACCGACACGCTTGGCAAGTAGTGCCTCGACGCTCTCACTCTGCACATTCAGCGTGTCCACCAAGACTACCTGTTCGTTACCAAGAACTTTCTGTACTAAATCATCTAATCGGGAGAGGCGTTTTGACACCCGCTCCGACTCAGCTATAATTCTCCGCGACGAGTCCTCACCACCAGTTAAAATCACTCCAGCAAACGTCGGATGCATCGCGTGGTTAACGACATCCATCATTTTGATGACGATTTTCTCTACATCGTTTTCATCGGCAATGATGCGACCAAATGCGTCGAGAGCAGCTTCGGAACTTACGTACTCACGCAAGAATACACGACTCGTATATTTGTCAAAAAAACGACGAAGCGGCGCAATCGTCAAGAGAGCCGCTAACGTTAAGATGATATAAACTGACCATACAACTAATTGACTATCCGTGCCCTGAACGATAATGGCCCCTATCCACCATATTGATGCCAGGTATCCAGCCGTTGCCGTCGCTCCCGCAAGAGTATATGCCAAGAAAACAACAAAAGTCTGCCGCAAGTCAAACAGGCCATACTTCACAATTGCATAGGTAACACTTACCGTAAATAAAATCGTCGCAACCGGCCCAAACACGATATGCTCATAGTCACCTATCCACGGTAATAATAAGTCGCAAACGACACCCACCGTACCAGCAATGCCAATCCCAAGTAGCGTCATCCTGCGACGATAGCGCTGAATTCTCGTTCGTTGTACTTGCGTACGCGCAAGCAACCATATCCCGTAGAGAAACATGGCCATAAATAGAATCCCATAGACTGCATACGGTACCATATTTACCATCACACGCCCACTCAATGCCACAGCGTCCACTGCCACAACGCGAACGATCCATCCTGGCATAATTACCTGCAGGATAATAAGGAGCAACGTCGGCATATAGGTGATGACAAAGCTGAGTGGCGATACGCGTCTCCGATTAAAACCGTATGCGAACATGATCAGACCGGCCGGAATTGCCAGTGCCGCAACATAGTAGGTGTCTGCATAGAGTTGCGCATGTGACACGTCCTTCGCGACAAGAAACATGGCCATGCCCCATGCCCATACAGCCGTCGCCATGATGAGCAGCAAAAAAGCCCAACGGATTGTCGAAGTTCTTGCACGCATAAAGACCCCGACAGCCATAATCGCGTTGATAATTCCAACCACCAGTAATGCCGTCACCGCTGCATCAATCATGCTTCACCACCTGATAAACATTGTACACACCATCTTGGGCACGATACGCGGTCTGCTCTTCGCGCGGTATGCCCGCACGCACCATGATGTCAACTACTTCATGAATCGTTCGCTGAATCACCCCTGGCCATCCAAGCGCGCGCTTATGCACTGCTAGCTGGGGATGTTCGGGTGACATGTTCGTAAAAACTATTATGCCTCCTGGTGGAAGTTGTCGATAGGCGGCACGGAGAAGGGCGCTACTCGTACGGTCATCAAGATACTCAAAAAGGCCCATTGCGTCAATCACCGTTGGGCGTTCATCTGCAAAAAGTCTATCACGAGAGCTCACACTTGTTACATCGACTTGTCGATACGCCACTCCGCCGCCGGGTTGATATGTCTGCTCAACATAAACTTGCTTTGCAAATGTCAAAATGTCCGGATTGATGTCCACGACTACTAGCTTCGTTCGCCGACGATCTCCCGTCTTCATTGAAGCAATTGCGTCATATACCGGCTTCCCAGACCCTCCGCCCAAGCTTAACCACCGTATCTCACCCGGACGCTCAGATACATGCCGCGCTATCAGCCACGACATGATATAGGCGCGCGACCGCAATCCGACCGCATCATAAGTATGCCGGAAAAAGGCCCGTGTCACCGGATCTAGACGCACGCCATTTGCCATACGGACAATATGTGGCGCGTGAACGTGATACGTCGCAAACCCGCCAGGCATGTATCCCCGCCAGGCGCGCATGCCAGAGGGTAAATAGGAGAGGTGTCTCGACAGATTACGCCGTGACTCAAACGGCATGTCCGGATGATGCTCCAGGAAGTATTGCAAAAAACCCGTAAACAGCAGGACGGCACGACGTTCAATAGCATACAGCCCACCTTGATATATATCAGTTGTCTTGACGTGAATGAGCGGAACACCGCCCACCCGCCTCGTAGACACGACTTCAATCTGATAGTACGGGTGTAATCTTTTCAATTCTAGAGACGTCATTTGCAATTGTACGGTGATAAATTTATTTTTGTATCCGCTTCTGCTATTATAAAGCAAATGACCAAAATTGCTATCATCGAAGACGACCAAGTAATCAACCAGATGTATCGCATGAAGTTTGAGGCGGCAGGATTTGACGTGTCGGCAGCAAGCGATGGCGAGGCGGGAATTGCGCTCGTCGAAAAGTTCAAACCAGATATTATCCTCCTAGACCTCCAGATGCCGCGCATGGGCGGCGCCGAGGCACTCGAACACATTCGAGCTCGCGACGATTCAAAGAAGACGCCCGTTATCATCCTGACGAACCTTGGCGCCGAAGAAGCACCGAAGAATCTGCATTCACTCGGCATTCATAGCTACATCGTCAAGGCAGAGCTCACGCCGAGCCAAGTCGTCGCCCGCGTCAAAGAAGCACTTGGCGAAAAATAAGCTCTACAATTTACCGGCCGCGGTAAGCCGCCTGAATAACGTGATCGAACATCACCGTTACCGTGAGCGGACCCACGCCACCCTTTGCCGGCGTCACCGTTACATCACCGCGCTCGCGCAGCTCAGAGTCGACATCGCCGACAATTACCCCAGCTTCGCTCGCCGTGCCTGCATCAACTACCACAGCTTTTTCTTTTACCATGTCACTCGTCAGTAATCGTGGCACGCCAGTCGCCGTCACGATGACATCGCTCGATTTCAGATAATCACCGTCCGTATCATGCTCGCCAAAACTGCGCACATTGAGTCCGCGCCCTTGCCACATCTTCTCAAGCGGCGCCCCCACGAGTCGCCCGCGACCGAGCAATGCAATTTGTCTGCCACGTAGCTCAACATTGTAGCCAGCGAGCAGCCAGTCAATTGCCTCGGCAGTTGCGCTCACAAACTTCGCATTCTTCCCCAGTCCATCGACATCTTTTGCGCCTACGATCGTACCGACAATGGCATCTGTCTCCTCGGGATAGTCAATTGGCAGCTGCACAATAATGCCATGCACCGACGGGTCTCTATTCGCTCGCTCAATCACTGCGCGCATCTCGCCCTGATCACACGATACAACCTCGACCTCAACCAGTATATCCGCCGCATATGCCTGTTTCATGCGCACATACGTCTCAATCACGGGCGAAGCGTGCTCACTCTTGACGATACAAAGTTTCGGGATGATATGATGCTCTTGACGCAAATTTCGCACCTGCTTCGCTTGGCGCTCCTTGATAAAATCCGCCAGTTCTCGGCCATTGAGTAATCTTGTCATGAGATTCGATCCTTTCGGTCATCGATAAAGGCGCTCCATTGGCGCACCAGCCGCAGCACCGTTTTGAGCGGCAACTCAATCAGCATGTCGAGAACAATCGTTACGATGTTCACCCTGCTATATTTATCACTGATCCACCGACCCACCACGACAAACGGTAAGTAGACAAAATCTCGCAATAACGTGAAACCATTCGATGCACTGCGCACCACCTCTATCTCGCGGATCAGTCGGCTCAAGCGGAAACCAAGGAAACTTGCCGTCGACACAAACAAGAAGAAGATCGCGATATGCACAAATGAGAAATTCAGTTGCAACAAGATATAGACGACACCCGCGAACACACCTAGACCAAGTAGTGTGTAGACGGCCGAGAACACCCCACTATAGCTCTT
>CAYSQL010000056.1:0-4645 GCA_964433265.1 uncultured Candidatus Saccharibacteria bacterium
GATGTCGAGCCCCTCGCCCATCCCCTGATAGGCGATGGTAGAGAGATAATTCCGAGCGCTCAATACGTAAGTGCCGGCCGCCAGCGCTTCGGCTGCGTGTTGCCAAATTTCACGGCGAGCGGCCGTAAAGAGCAGTAGATTCGTCTCGGGCGTGCGCAGCAGGCTGCCGTCTTTGATAACGGTGCGGATCGCATCGGAAATCGGTGTGCCGGCTGGCTCGTGGGCGACGTAGGTCGTGATTCCTTCAGATTCGAGATAGTTAGCAAGCAGCTCGACTTGGGTTGATTTGCCCGTGCCGTCGTTTCCTTCGACGACGATATATTTACCGCGCGCCATTACAAAATCCCTTCGGCCAGGCCTTTAATGATCGGTGGCATCGTGCGCTTGTCTTTGTAGTTGCGCGGCAGCATGGCTTCGGGCTGCCAGGTGGCGATCAATTCATCGAGGTCATCGGTGGTTTGGTATTTACCGCTCATACCGGCTCGACCGTGCGAGTAATCGCCGTCGACCTCGCCGGTCTTATGGAAGACGAGCTGGCCCATGCGTTCGCCGACGGGTAGTACGACACTTTCGAACATGTTGAGGTTGTAGATTTCGAGCGTGATGCGGTTGATGTAACCCGGGTCGACCCATCCAGCGTCAAAACACACCGCGACGCCGTTTCGTCCCCAGCTACTGCGGGCACGGACTTCGGCGGCGCCGCCATGGGTGCGGATGCCCATGAATTCGTGCGTGTGGGCTAGGATGCGTTCGCCGGGGCGCAGGACGATAATCGGGTGATCGGCGGGGATGTTCTTGAATGGTTTGTAGCCGTAACGATCGCACCATTCTTGGTGTGGCATGGCCTTGAGTGGGCCTTTGAAATATCGGGCAACGTCATCGGCATCGAACGGATTGTACATGCGGTTATCGCCACGGACTTCTTGTTTGTAGAAATAATACCCAAGTGTGAAATCGAGACTTGCCTCGCTAACATGCGCGTCATTGTACGGGACGCTGACGATTGAACCGTCCTTGATGGCTTTTTTGATCTCGGTGTTGCTGTAGACGCTCATGAGTTATAGGCTTCTTTCTTGTTATTTATACCAGAGGAAATACGGCTTTGCGGTGTGGATATGGACACGCTTGGCACTTTATTTTCTGTGTGTTTTATACCGCAGTTCTGTCGCTCGTTTGCGTGGCATAATAAACAGTCGCTCCTTGGCTCCCCTATCTCCTTTTAGTATACGTGGCGGCAAGAACTTTTTGTGTTGTAAAATACGACGCGCAGCTTTAATTATCGAGCGTATCGAGCTTGCGCTGTGTAGCGCGCTCGGCGGCGAGTCGTGTGAGCTCGGGATCCTCGTCTTTGTTGATGAATAGCATGTGACGAGCGATGTTCGGGTGGACCTTTGCGATTTCGTCGAACATCTTTTTACCTAACTTGCGGTAGCCGGGATGTCCCTGCGGAGCGGTGCGTAGCTCGAGCAAATGAAAGGCTTCGCGTGCATTGAATGATATGCGCCAGCGCATGTTGTGGCCGAGCAGCGTCGCGTATTGGGCGGTCTCACCGTGGTCGTCGAATGCGTTGTGTAACTCGGCGTAGAGGTCGGCCGATTTGGCGAAGGCCTGCTTGAACTCTGCTTGCAGGCCTGCTTTTGTGATGAGCTCTGGAATGTCGTAACCCAGTTGAGGTGTCAATTTTTGCCAGCGCAAATCGCTGACGATGCGGTGGCGCTGGAGGTCGCGAAAAATGCCGTAGTCACACACCAAATCAAAGGTATATCCGGCGTTTTCAAGGGCGCGTCCTGGTCGATGGCGGCGATTGAGGCGCTCGCCAAAGTAGCTGTCGAACAGCGCGAGTTTGTCGGCGTCTGGTAGTGCTTTGAGTTTTTTCTTGATATCGGCTAGCGATAAGTTAGTGTCGGCGTAGGCGATGTCGGCGGCGAGGTCTAGGTCATTTTTCGGGTAGTAGCTTGTCAGCTTGACGCCAGCTGGTTGCGCTTTTGGCGTAGCGTCTGGGAGCAACTCGTGCACGAGTTTGCTCGTTTGCTCGGCGGTCTGCGATAGGTAGGCGCTCGTGCCGCCACCGCGCTCGGGCTTGTCGGCACGTTCAAAAAAGGCTGGCACGACCTTGCGGACTTCGCGCAAAATTGATTCGCCGCAGTCACGAGCCTCTTGGTTTGGATGGGCGCGTAGGCGCATAATCATGTTTTCGATAGCTTGAGAGCTGGCGAAAATCCCTACCGTTGACTGCGTGGCGACTGGTAGCATCGGCCTGGCGGCGTCGCAGGCCTGTGCGCGAACCGCGGCTTTCCAGGCGCCGTCGCGCTCGGTTTCTGGCGTGTCGGAATTACTCGTGATGTACTCGACAAGTTTTCTCACGACGGACGAATAGGCGTCAAAAATACGATTCATCTGGGTTGTGTAGGTCGATAGTAGGTCGCCTGCGAGGTTCGTGGGCGTAAAGAATCGGTACTTGCCATCGGCGTTCTTTTCGTCATAAAAAATATAGCGGGTCGATTGCTCTAGGTACGCCGCTAGTCGTCCCCATTCGACATACTTTGTCAAAAGATTACTAGCGTTCTCGATGGTCAGGTGCAGGCCGACGAGTTGCTGTACGCTATCGTCGCCAAACATCGTGATGACGCGACGGAGCAGCGCCTCGTCTTTTCCCTGCTCGGCGAATTCTTTGAGAATCGTGACGCGCATGTCGTGTGGACTGCGTGATAGTCGGGCCATGGCGGCCGCCGCGGTCGTCGAGCTAATATTCTCGCCGGTGAATGCGTAGACGTCGCCACTGGCGTCTGTTACCGCTTTTGCGAGGAAGTCGTACCCTTCGGTTGTAATTTTCGGCCTATTCTTGTCGGATGTGTCTAGGTATTGCTTCATAGTCCCTTTCCTAAGCTTAGTACGTACTGACTGCGACTATAGATCGACGCTGGCATCGGCGAGAGCTCTCTAATCTCGTCGAGCGTGAACCAGCGTAGGTCGCTCGCGCCGCCTTCTTCCGGCCGAATAACGTCGGTATCGCTGGTGAACGCGTAGGCGAAATCAATGTGCTTATGTGTATCATTGATCGGATGAGCTTCGAGGTCAAACGGCAATGGAATGCCGATTTGTACGTCGTCGCGCTTCATCGAGTGGTAGAGGTCACTCGTCGGCAAAAATGTCAGGCTGTGTCGAGACAAGCCGGATTCTTCCTCGACTTCGCGGAACACGGCGTCAAAAGGCGTCTCGTTGAGCTCGACGTGCCCAGCTGGCGGCAGCCACATATGCAATTTGTGGTGCATGAGCAACAGGATGCGGTTATCGTTAATAATATAGGCGCTAGCGGTATAGTCATACTCGCCGTTACCGGTATGAATGTGTGCCATCGTTCACCTCCCCAGGTATTGGATGTTTGTTTTTAGTGTTTGTGAATCTTATTATGCACGCTAGCGCTAGCGTTTTCAACAAAAAAACGCCGTGATTTTCACCACGGCGTTTTTGCTACGCGCTGAGCAACTAGCTAACGACGTTTTCGAGCTTGATGCCGGGGCCCATCGTTGTCGCGACGGCGCTTGACTTGACGTAGACGCCCTTGAGCGAGCTTGGTTTCTGCGCCTGGAGGCTGCTAAAGAACGCGCGCGCGTTTTCTTCGAGCTTGTCGGCGCCAAAGCTGACCTTGCCAACCGAAAGGTGGATGGTGGCTTGCTTGTCGACGCGGTATTCAACCTTGCCGGCTTTTGCTTCGGTGACGGCCTTGGCGACGTCAGTTGCGACGGTGCCGCTCTTTGGATTTGGCATGAGACCCTTTGGACCGAGCAGACGAGCAAACTTACCAAGTTTTGGCATGTACTGCGGGGTTGCAATCAGGACATCAAAGTTAAGTTCGCCTTTTTCGAGTTGCTTGATGAACTCTTCGTCGCCAGCAGTGTCGGCGCCGGCTTTCTTGGCTTTTTCAACTTCCGACTCGGGCGCAAAAACAGCAACGCGGACAGTCTTGCCGGTACCGTGTGGCAATACGACCGTTGCGCGGATGTTCTGGTCGGCCTGTCGCGGGTCGACGCCTAGGCGAATGTGGAGCTCGACGCTGGCGTCAAACTTCGCAGGGTTGGTTTCGACGGCGAGGGCGAGTGCTTCTTTGAGGCTGTAGACCTTGTCGGCTTCGACTTTTTTGGCGACTTCCTGATACTTCTTGCCGCGGCGCTCGATAAGCGGGCGAACCTTTGGCGCTGGGCCTTTTGTCTGTGAAGCTTCAACGTCGCCCTGTGGAGTGGTGTCACCGGCTTCTTTGCGAGCTTCTTTCTCGGCCTTTTCTTCGGCTTCCTCGAGGGCCTTTTCGCTGCGCTTGCCGCTCTTTGCGACGTCAGCTTTGCGCTCAGCGACGACGTCTTTGTCCTCGCTGTCGGCGGTCTTGGTCTTTGCTGCGGCAATCATTGCCTCGAGATCGGCAATCGTTGCTTTTGCGGGCACATCAAGCTTGAGCTTGGCGGCTTCTTCGATAAGTTCGGCTTTTTTAGCCATAACTAGTGATTCCTTTCTGTGGTACAAGCGGCGGATCTCGCCTCCCAACATTGAATTGTTATGGGGTAATTATAGCAAATACGGGTGTTGTTGTCTAGCATAACCTGAGTCTCAAAACCCTCCCACTCCACACCCCCTTACACGCCTGGTATTCCTG
>CAYSQL010000057.1:0-4595 GCA_964433265.1 uncultured Candidatus Saccharibacteria bacterium
AGCCATGCCGTCAAAACACCGGCGGTGATAATCACGAGCAGTAATTGTCCCCACGACGTCGAGCTAAAGCTGGCGGCATTTCGAGATGTGTCGAACGTGACATGCAGGGCTGTGGCCGCAAGATTAATCACATGGGTGAGCACGAGAAGTACAATCAAGAGCCCAAAGGCAACGGCAAGATATTTGAGCCGGAACCGAGCAATGCCAATGTCTATAGCCAGGCCTTTGCGCCGCAACAAGCGAACCGCGATATACAGAAATCACGTCGCGGTGCCGACCGATAGCGTCGTCAGTAATACATTGCGGACGGCGCCAGATGTATTGATATTTATGCCCAGGGTGCTGAGTATCCAGGCTATGCTTGCTGTCGCCAACCCTCCGATGACAAAAGCGAGGGCGGGCCAGACAATCGCATGTGCTCCCGCGGCAATGTTTATTTTTTGTCTTTTCATGAGGCGAGTATAGCAAAATATGCCGAGTCGCAGTAGTCGTTAGTGCTCGACTATTGTTTTCTACAAAATACGCTACACTATAAGCATAAACGAAGGAGGTGTATATGGTGCAGCAAATACATAGCAACGTTTTCACTCGGCGCGTGGTATCGCGAATTGGCGCGGGCGTCGCAGCGCTCGTCGTCTCTTTGGCGGGAGCGTTTGGTGCCGCTTCGCAGGTCAGTGCGGCGAGCCCGATCATCTACACGGAATACCCTTTCACGCAAAGTGAGCTGACGAATTGGGTTCCTGATCGCACAGCACCCTCGGGTGGCTTCTCGTCAGTGAGCTACGGTGGACGTAGCGACGTCCTGAAGCTGGGTATTGATACGACCAAGGCGAGTGCGAACCCTGGGTTTTATCACACCGAAGGTTTGCAGCGCGCGCTACCGGATGGCAGTGTAGCAATTCGCGCGGACGTATATGTGCCGTCGAGCTGGGAGGCGACGAAAGTTCGCGCTGGGCTCTGGGGTGTCGGTGTGGCGAGCGATAAGAGCATTTCCTCATACCCTATTATTGAGTTCACGACGATAGGCGACGGTGGCTATATCGGTTGGCGTTGGTGGGATGGCGACAACGGCGGATGGACTAACCTCCCTGGCGTGTCATACAAAACAGACGAGTGGAACAAGCTGGCGATAGCCATGAATGGCAATTCGTTTGACTTCTACGTTAATGGCAAGTGGGTCGCAAATTACGCTTCGCCCGATAGCGTGGGGCTGAGCGCGGCAATTCTCAATAGCTACAATTCCGCCGATCAGAGCACGAACTATGATGTCTATTGGAGTCGGTTCGCTGCAGGTTACGGAAGCCCAGCGACAAAAGCGCAGTGTTTGCAAAATGGTTGGGTTACTTATGGTTTCTCGAACCAAGGCCAATGCGTGCGTTTCGTTGAAAACGGCAAAGACAGCCGGCTGTAAACGAACGGTGCTATATTAAACAAGCCTCGTCACTGCGACGGGGCTTGTTTAGTTGAGGATGGGTATACCGTTAGGCGTGGAGCAGTTGCAAGGCGTGATATAGCACATATGCTGGCCACACCGCTGCCTTGAGCAGCGCCAAGATAAATCCCCAAAATGTCGCGGATTGTTGGAAAAAATAGATTACCGCGCCGATGTATGCGACGAACAAAACGAACCCTAGTGGGCCATGGTCGTTGACGATTTTCGTCTTGTTGGTAACCTTTTTGTTTATAGTATCGGGATCAGCGGCCATGGTTCGTTCCTTTCTGCGCTAAATTGTATGCCTCCAGTATATATCGCATTTCATCGGATGCTGTGATGAATATCACAAGGTGGCGCTCCGTGCGACCGGTGTAGGGTGGATTAATTGACATAATATTTAAAATGTAGTATAATGAAATAGTTATGTTACAGTATCAGACCACGATTACGACCACCGCTTGGACGCACACCGCGCCCGTTATTAGCGGTTTCGTCGCTTCATACATTGTGGCTCCTGTTGCTGGATAGATACAAACACCCATCTTTCGAACCGACAGCGAGCCTCCGAAACGGAGGTTTTTGCATTCTCAAACAGTTTCGGTGGCTCCCTATCGTTCCGAATGGAACGAAGCAATCGTTAACATCTTTGATCTATAGAGAGGAACACTCATGAGTACAAAGCGGATCAGGCTCAGCCTGCGCCTATTGCGGGCGGAGATGTTGGTGTCGAGCGTTACGTTCGCGATGCCGATATTGAATGTCTTTTTTGCCAAGGAAATCGGTATGAGTCTTGCCGAAGTAGGGCTTAGCCAGGCAATTTTCACCGCCGCCCTGTTGGTGCTTAACGTACCGACGGGCTGGCTGGCTGACCGTTTCAGTCGCCGCGCTGCGAACATGCTTGGCGATGCGATGTCGGCTGCGGGATTTGCGTACTACGCGTTCGCGCATTCGTTTACCGATGTCGTGATTGCCGAAATCATTCTCGGCGTCGGTTCTGCCTTGAGCGGTGGTGCGGATATCGGATTGCTGCGGGCATATTGCCAACGGCTCGGGTTGAATTACGAGAAGGAGTTTGCCCGCATGTCGTCGTGGCTATATATCGTTCAGCTTGTCGCCGTCGGACTGGGCGGCGTGATCGGTGCGTACGACGCCCGGCTCGCCATCGGCTTGTCGGCGGTAACGAGCGGTGTGGGCATCGTGCTGTCGCTAGGAATGAAAGAGATTGGTGAGCGCAGGCAGTGTCAGACTAATCCTTTGCGCGACATGGCGCGAATCGCGAAGTATGCGCTGCACGGGCACAAAAAGCTGGCGTGGAGCATTTTCGCTTTCGCGATCGGCCGTGAGTCGACACATCCGACGATTTGGATTTTGACGCCCTTGCTATTGCTCGCTGGCGTCCCGATTCAGATTGTCGGTTTCGCGTGGGCGTTTAACGCGCTCGCAGGATGGCTTGGCAGTAGGCTTGCACGCCAGTATGCTGGGCGCATGCGCGACTGGCAGTGCATTGTAACTGGTGCGGCGATATTTGTCGTGTCGGCGAGTGTATTGTCGGTAAATGTCAGCCTAGCCACGATCGCCTTTTATGCTGGCTTCGGTTTGGCGCAGGGGTGGTTCAAAGCGTCACTCATACCGATCGTGCAGCAGAACACGCCAGACGATATCCAGTCGACCGTTTCGAGCGTGGCGGCAAGTATCGCTACGATGCTCTACATTCCCCTTGTGTGGGGACTGAATGCGCTCGGTGACTCGTCGCTCCAGCTCAGTGTATTTTGCACATTGCTGGTGTTTGCGCCGCTGTTTGCGTTAGCAATCGTTCAACTGCGTCGTTTTGCAGGGGTTCCCGTTCTAGTAGAATTGAGGTGATAACGAATTATCCCGTCGCGTGACAGCGGCGGGATTTTCAATTTGGTGGAGAGTCCTCGTGGCGACGAGGCGATGATTGACAAATATTTAAAACACTGATATAATATAGAGAGCTTCGGGGAGGATTTCCCATCGGAGTACCTTAACGCTTTGTCGTATCCTTCCCCCTTCCGCTCAATTTAAGGAGAATCATGTTCGTTGTCTGGGTGCTGCGCAACATCCTATTGCAGCCTCTCGACCGGGCGGCTGCGTACGTCGTTGAGCAGCCGCACCGCAAGGTGCGGTTCGTCCCCGCCTTCGTCATGGACGAGGCGGCGCATTACCTGTTTCACACTCGACGGTATGTCGTCTGTGGCTTCTGTGCCCATATCGTGTGGCGGCCGGGCATCTTCTCTGCCAACCATCACGATGCCTGTCTGTTCGACGCGGCCATCCAGGAGCGGCGAGCGGCGGATGCAGCGTTATGTGACGCTATCATGTCCGGGCGTGCGTACCGTTTGAGCGTGGGCGGTAAGCGACAAGTCCACTGCTTCTAGCAATTGGGCCGACAGAGCGTGTCCGGGTGGCGTGAAGTGGACTGGTTTGGCCTGATTGGCCGGTCCTTCCCTTCCGCCACCCGGCGGCTAACAGGGTTCGTAACACATGTTTTTATGAATCGTGTTAGCTGAATGAAAAACTATACCCGCAAATCACGACGCCGCAGGAGCTGGTATCCGAGCACGACGCAGGATATGGCGACAACTCCATAGACAACGAGCCACGTGAAGCTGAGTGATTTTGTCGTGATAATTGTCGCCGCTTCGAAGTGTACTAGGGGCGATACGCCACATACAGTACGAATCGCTGGTTGCATCGTCGCGACGATATACAGCAAGTAGGACACGAATACGGTCGCGGCTATCACTTTACTGGCGTGTCGCGACCATCGGCTGGCGGCTACTGCCATGCCGATTGCCATGAAGAGTAATTGTAGGATGAAATAGGCCGCTTGGAATAACGCGATTTCGCGCAGGGTGCTCACCGTGCCGCCGTATTGTTTGGCGAGCAGGAACGACGCGGCGAACGTGATGAGGTTGAGGGTGATAATGAGGCTCAGCGCCGCGAGGAGCTTAGCGGTCAGTACGCGGCTGCGGCTGAGCGGTTTGATATAGAGAAACTCGGTCGTTTTGTCCTGCTCTTCTTTGGCAACGATATCGGCGCCAAGCAGTCCGGCGTGAATCGCAAGCAAGATGGCGATATAGAGGTATAAAATGCCAAAATACCCAACGACGGTTGTGATGTCGAGCCCGCTCATGCC
>CAYSQL010000058.1:0-1753 GCA_964433265.1 uncultured Candidatus Saccharibacteria bacterium
GCATCGTAAGATGTGAGCTTATCTGTTTCATGCTTATTTTATACTTTATTTCTTGATAGTTGACAAGTACTTTATTTCGATCGCTAGTACGCCGTAGTGCGCTTGGTCCGTAGCTGAGTAGTATTTGTTGTACTCGTCGGCCGCTTGCTCGGCGTCCGATGCGGCAGGAATAACCCGCCGGTACCCCTCGGCCGCCACCATCTGGAGGAATGAGTCGTAGTGACGAATCGCCGTGATTTCGACGCGCTCCTCTGGCCGGTCGCCGTCACGCAAAATGCCATCGCTCCCACGCACGTCGCGGCGCAGTTCAACGGTGTCGCCAACCTGATATTGGACGAATTTACCGTGGTTCAGTCGACCTTCGATGGTTTTGCGGCCCGCGATGATATCGTCAAGCAGCGACGACTCGCGGCCAGATTGCCAAATGTTAGCCGTATCACCCATTGTTGAGCTCGCCAAAACCAATGACCTTCAGGCTGTCGTCCAGTTTGTGTTCTTGTACGTGAATAGCGCCCGCCTCGTTGCCGCCCACTGTTACAAGGCTACCGTTTGCATATCGAACAACGAAATTGGTATGTTGGCCATTTGGACCATTACCGTCGTAAATAGCGACATCGCCAGTTTTTGGCACATAGCCATCGCCATATGGATGCCAGTTACCATTTTGCTTAAAATAATCGCGCAATGTCATCGTGCCCGGTATGCGCCAGCTGCCAGAGTTTGGATTGACAAGAGGTGAACCAGCCTCTTTCATCACCCAACTGACAAAATCCGCGCACCATGGCTCACTTACGCCTTGGCTATATTTTGTGCCGGATGGATGGGTATTAAACTCGGCGCGGAGAATCGAGACGATTTTTGCTTGACGGGGGCTCAGTGTGGACGCATCAACCTGCGGGAATTGCTCTCGGCGACTCCCCTGTAGAGATAAATCATTCTTGATTTGCGCCGTATGCAGCGCCGTGTACACGCCTACACCAGCTAGCACAACGCCAATCACGACGAGTAGCCATGGCTGCCAAAGCTTTTTGGGCGCTTTTCGGATAATCATAGGTATAGTATACGTGGCTTGGCGCAAACAAAAAAGCTCCCCTTTCGGGGAGCGTTCGGTGGCTACTTACGTAGGCCTAGTTTCTCAAGCACTGCTTTGTACGAGTCGAAGTCGTTCGTCTCGAGGTATTTCAGGAGCTTTTTGCGCTTCCCTACCATCTGAATCAGGCCGCGACGAGCCATGTGGTCGTGCTTGTTGGCCTTGAGATGTTCAGTCACCTCTTTGATACGAGCCGTCAAAACCGAAATCTGCGCCTGGGGGCTACCGACGTCGTTCTTTGCGACCTGAGTCAAAGCAATTGCCTTAGCTTTCTCTTCTTTTGTTATCATAGCTAGCAATTATAACAGATTGGGCATAGCACCGCAACTACCAGCTGATCGTGCAGGAATAGATGCGCGTCACGCCGCCACGAATCAGCTGGTTGTCGTCGACGGGATTCAAAAACGCGTAGCCATCAAGCGTCGGCTCGACACAGATGTAGGCATCGAGCGAGTCTGTCCAGAGCGCCCAGCGCCGCAGTTCGGTCGACTCTAGCGTCAGCGTGCGTCCCCCCACCTCAAGGGCATGTCGTTCGCCATTCGTAAAGCGTGTTTCGGTGAGGTCGTCGAGCGGAAGCTGCTGCCCATCTAGCGCAGCCGATGCTGTGTTGCCAAGCGCAAAATACGGATGAAACGCCGGCGCGAACCGCACGACCGTGTCGCC
>CAYSQL010000058.1:1853-4560 GCA_964433265.1 uncultured Candidatus Saccharibacteria bacterium
AAAGGATATCGCCGCGATTGTCGCGCAAACTCACGACATAGCCCCCCTTTGGGTCGATAGATGCGACAACTTTGCCAGAACGGATTTCGAGCATGCGAGCCTCCTTGTCTAGTCTATTATCCCATACTCTGCTAATTTATGGGCGTTTTTGACATCAAAATCGTGAATTGTCAGGCGGCGTAGCGCACTACAGTAAGCGCCCGTACCAAGCGCTTCGCCAATATCGACAGCGAGGCTACGAATATACGTACCACTCGAGACGTGCGTGCGAATTTCGAGGTCGGGATAGGTGTAGTTGACGATTTCGAGGGAATAGACAGTCACTTGACGCTCAGGAACTTCCACTTCCTTGCCGTCTCGCGCGAGTTGATAGGCTCGTTGGCCGTTAATCTTAATCGCGCTAAAAATCGGCGGACGTTGCATGATCTCACCACGAAACGCTGCCATCACCTCGTCAACGTCGTGGCGTGACGGCCGTTGGTCGGAAACGGGCGTCAGCTCACCCTCTGGATCACCCGTCGTGCTCGTTTGCCCGAGGTGAATCGTTGCCTCATATATCTTGTCGAGCTTAGTATAGTGACCGGCATTTTTGCACTCTTTTCCCGTGACGATAATCATGAGTCCTGTCGCAAAGGGGTCGAGCGTGCCAGTGTGTCCTACTTTCACCTTTTTACCAGCTTGGCGGCTCAGGACGCGCCGAAGACGCGCGACAACACCAAAGCTCGTCATGCCGGCGGGTTTATCAATCAAAATCACACTATCATTCATAAAACCCAGTATAGCGCACTCACCGCTCTGCCCTATTGGCCAGGGATGCGGAACTGCGATGGGTCGTTGGTTGGTGCGGGGAGCGGCTGCATCGGTGTCAGAGGGGGCGTCATACTATCAAATGGCGTCTGCGAATCAACTGGCGTCGCGAGCGGCGGTGGCGACATACTTGGTGGTAATGGCGGCAACGTCGAGAAATCTGGCATCGGTGGCAAAGGTGGGAGGCTTGGCGCTGTCGGCGACGCCGTCGCAGGCGGCAACGGCGTCTCTTCGAATGCCGCCTGAATTGCGCTCATTGCGTCGTCGTGTTTCGCACGATTTTGCGCATCAATCTCAGCGAGAGTCGGCGAAGAAGTGAATGGGACAGGTGGTTGAATCATGCTCGCATGTGCCGATAAGTTCTCTTGCGGGTCGCCCAAAACGTCTCGCACCTCTGGTTCCGTATCGACGCCAACAGCGTTGAGCGGCGCTTGATAGGCCGGTTTTTCGTCAATATACGCGGTACCGTCGTGACTGAGAATCGTGCGGTTGCGGTCATCGAGCAATTCTCGACGCTTGTCTTCGGCTGCCTGCTCGGTCGTAGCATTGAGCGTCCCACCCATGCTCGGCTCCGCCACATCGGCTTCTGGCAGCATCGGCCACTGATCAGCACTTACCGCTCCGCGTAATTGTGGAGGAGGTAGGACGGGCACAGCGGCTGGCGCCGGGGGAGGCGTCGCCTCGAGGAGCGATAGCGCAGGTGGCGCTATGGGAACGTTTTGAGCCAGTCGAGCCGCAAGCGCATCCTCCGCCCTATCGGCTGCCTCCTCTTGACGTTGGCGTGCGACCTGCGCGGCGACATCGTCGACATCACCTTTGAGCTCGTGTGAAATAACAAGCGCGCCGTCGTCGGCCGCTTTTTTTGCAGGCTTCGAGGGAGGAGAATCCCCGCGAGGCACTTTGGTCGCTTCTCCCTCTCGGAGCGTGCCGAGACTGTCGTCTTGCGACGGTTGGCTCGTATCTTTACTCGTAGCGGCCGACTGAGACTCCTGAGACTCCTCTGACTGCTCAAGCTTCGCTGCAATCAGTTGTTGGTTTGCCCCTGTTGACATCAGGCGCGCAGCAAGCGTCATGACATCTGATGTCGTCGCAGCATTGCTAAACCGATCCGTCGCGGCCACGATTCCCGTCAAGAACGCCGTCGAGATTTGCTCATCAAAGAGCCCCTTGTTGTCACGTAGCGCCAGCCCCAGCTCGGCCAGTAGCTCGCTATAGCTACTCGCCGCCGGGTCTATCCACCGAATATTCCCAAGGGCATTCTTACCCCCGATATTGATTGAGGCGACGACGGCATCATGGAGAATCCGCCCATGGCTAGCAAGCGCGTGATCGAGATCTTCTTCGCGCTGCACGCCAATCGCAAGCACGAACTCAACATTGTAGTCGCCCTGGCTAAAATCCAGATCGTCTTGGTTAATGACCGTCCGATAGGGCGTAATGAAAATCTTGACCACATCGCCATCGACTTTGTAGCGCAAGTGGTCTGCCTTCTCCTTGTCGAGCGCGATGATAAAGTCGCGCAAGCTGTCGACAGTGCTTTCGAATGTTTTTTCTGGATTGAGGAACGAGATTGCCGACGGAATGTCTCCGCTAAACACGCACGTCGCATGCTTATCGAGCTTGTTGATAAGGAGCGTGATGCCAAGCGCCGCGCTTAACTCATCTACTGAAGGATTTGCGCTGACCGTCACTAAGATACTATTACTATCTTTGATCTTATCGACGATTTGTTGTTTGACATCTACGTCTGCCATCGTTATCTATAATTCCATTTCTGTGTTGGGTCGGATTTTGACTTCACTATACCATAAGGGTTTTATCTCCGTCAACAAGTTTACACCTGAGTCTCAAAACCCTCCCACTCCACACCCCCCTACACGCCTGGTATTCCTGACAGGAG
>CAYSQL010000059.1:0-4450 GCA_964433265.1 uncultured Candidatus Saccharibacteria bacterium
CCGGGGTTTTCTGGCGGGGTAATAAAAAAGCAAAAGAACCCTTAAATCTGGTTATCGTGGCGTGGACATTGTTTATATTATTTAGCATAGCCGTAAATCTGATATATCCTGGACTATGGTTTGTGCCGGTGTTATTTATAATAATTTTGTATTTCATTCACCTCATTATTAATAAGACTCGAGGCCATTCGGTCAGATGCAGTGTGCGCAGAGCTCTCATAGACGTAGCCTATGTCATACCTGACGCAATAACACTCTGACGATGGCTAGGAGATTCAAAGGCACATCAAAAAAGATATTGCATACCTCACAAAAATGGGTGAGTAGGGGGGTGCAAGATGCCCGAAGTATTGACATATTTAACGTTTTATGCTAGCATATTATTATCTTTTGTTGAGGTAACTCCAAAAGAGTTTAATTGACAAGCAGGCATCATTTTTCTAGATGAGGCAATGGATCACGCTTACCCAGTGTGTACATTGCATCAAATAGAAAATCGCACACAATCCCATCCCCGTTTTTCCAGAAGGAAGATCATGAAGACGCAGGACGTGAACGCACGCATTGCTTCCAAGGACTACGACAAGGCCAAGAAGACCCTTCGTCGCTTCATCGAATGGATGGAGGTGAACAATTTCAACAACGTGACGCTGCCCACGACACAAAGTGACGGGGAGCGCGAACGCGAGATGGTTCGTCGCGACGCCCGCTGCGGGCTCTACGACGATGTCCGTCGAGTGCTGAGGAACGAGGAGCACGCCTGTGGAGGCGCGCGCTACCGCCTCCAGTACACCTTCGGCCAGGAGGTTGACGGCATCAGCGAAGAGTGCCGCAGAATCGGCACTCAGAAGGTCCTCGAAACGGAAACGTTGCAGGATCTTCTGGGGTGGGCCTCGACCTTGTCGGGTCTCGTCACCAAGTACCGAGGTTCCAACCCCGATACCGACGACGAGCTGGGCTACTCCGACTCTTTCACCCCCTCATCGTACGAGGAGCTGCAGGGGTCCCTCTACGGGGGCGACTACAACGACTGGCAGCGCGAAGAGGAGCTGGAGGACCGCCTCTCGGAGGCTGGGTCGTACTAGCTCGAGAGACGCGAGCCGAGCGTGTGTGATCATACACCTTTTGGGTGGGCGCCTCATCGCGCCCACCCAAGGCGTATGGCCTGCTTGTCATATTCGCTTCCATAGATGTATAGCTATGCCGATGAGTCCAAAAGGACGAAAAGCGAAATCGCCGCGCCGAATTCACCGTTACGCAGGATAAAAATACGGGTCACATTATCGACAACTTGTAGTAGTATGGTCCTATGAACGCACTGAAGTCTATCGGTGGTGCAATACTAGGAATTATCATTTTTATTGGCGTCATCATCGGTGCCATACTATTATTCACGCTCGGAGTACGCGCCTCGGCAGTAATCGCACCCTATGTCTATGCACTTACTGGCATATTATTTTTAGTAAATATAGTGACGCTACTATTGGCAATCGTACCCGGTGCGCGCGGCGGCGTCGGAGTTGTTCTCTACGTATCATCTTACGTCTATGGACTAGCGACCTGGATATACGGCCTGTTCGCTACGTTGTCGCTATGGGGAGTCCTCGCGATAATCATAGGTCTATTCTTGGGTGGTGTCGGCGTAGTGCCAATAGGCATGCTGGCCGCCCTGTTTCATGGGAGGTGGGACATATTCTTCACGTTACTCATCCTGACAATTCTAACGTACGGAACTCGTATGGCAGGCCTAGCAATTACCGAAAATCACGAGACGCGCACGCGAGAAAACGATACTATTATTGGTATTAAAGCGGAGAAAGTCAACAAACGAAGCTGGAAGGATGTCGAATAATGGAGTTACCCTATGCGCAAGAACGCCAAAAATATGTAGGTTCAGTCAGGGCATTAGAAGTCGAGATTAAACGCGCCACGGAAGGCGACGATATATCCGACGTCGCCCTGCAGTCTGCGCAAGATCAACTAGACACGCTGGCGCAACGATACCAACTCGATGAAAAGATAGGCTCCGCCAGGTATAAGCTGTACGAGCTCCAGGCATTGATTTATTACTTTGCAGAGAAAGACAGCCAAGCGCTGGATTTTATCGACCAAGCAATAGAGCTCAAAGGCGGAACCTACTCAAAAGCCGAAAAAATCAAAGAGAACTTACTCGCCGATCTGACGAGCAAACAACCCGAAGCACCACGGGAATCGAAGATGACAAAATCTGAAAAACGCAAGAAACTCATCGGTCTAGAAGGTTGGTTGGCTTTGTTTATCGTCGGGCAATTTCTGGCACTACTGATAACCATCTTTCGATTCTTCGCCGACGGCTCGCTGTCATCATCCGACATAGGCACCCTCAACCAATACCAGTCGGGCCTGGGCGATACCTTGCGAAATCTTACGGCATTTGAGAGCCTGATGGTGATTGTGTACGCGGCGCTTATCGTCACTACCCTCGTGATGCTATTCCGCAGGCGTAAAGCCGCAAGATCGTTTGCCATCGCAACGCTTATTTTCGGGGCAGTATATGGTATTTTAGATTATTCGATCGCTTCGGCCGTTTTTGGCTCATCGGGCCTGTCACAAAATGTGGCGATACAGACTTTCATGAATAAGTACGCCGGCGATGTTGGGCGAAGCCTAGTGGGCGCGGTATTATGGATACCTTATTTCATCGTGTCCAGACGAGTCAAGGCGACCCTTGTCAACTAGGAGACAGCTGCTCGCACTATCAAATATGATACAGCCAAACAGTTTGGCGCGCGGTGTTATAATTCGACTGTTTTCCGCCAAGCTTTTACACGAAAAGCATTCCTATCCAGCGTGACGCCAAGAAGCACCTTATCAAAGAAATAAAGCGACAGAAAGTGCGCGTTTTTAAATTGTTAGCGCAATAGTCGCGAAGGGCGAGGGGCGTCGATTGGATATTTTACTAATGAGCATTCATTTTGATTCATTTGAAAAGACAAATCTTAGCAGCTTCACATCCTCCAATCAGGGTTCACTTTGCTATACTGAAGCCATGAATAAAATCTTATTAGCGACAGACTTAGATGGCACCCTGGTCGGGGACGATAGCGCGACCGGTCGCCTCAATGAAATCGTCAAAAACCTCCAAGAGACGCGAGGTTTAAAATTCGCTTACGTGACGGGACGTTCGCCAGAACTATTTACTGAACTCAAAAATGAAAAGTTGCTCCTGGAGCCGGACGCATTAGTGACGGCCGTGGGAACCGAAATCTATATCGATGGCGAGAAGCTTGCGGCATGGCCGAATGTCTCGAATTGGGACCTTGAACAGATGAAGACTTTGCTAACCGACTATCCTTCATTGAAACTCCAGCCAATTACCGAGCAGCGAGAATATAAGCTGAGTTATTTTTTGAAAGACAATGATGAGCTCGTCGAGGAGATTCGCGAGCGTCTAAAGGACTATCCCGTCAATGTCGTATACTCAATGAGTTTGTACCTTGACATTCTGCCGACAGGCGTCAATAAAGGGAGCGCCCTGCAATTCCTTGCGAACATGTGGGATATCGACCGTGAGCATGTATATGCCTGTGGCGATAGCGGGAATGATATTGATATGCTTGCATGCAGTAACGCGATTATCGTGGGAAATGCAAAGAAGGAGCTTTTAGACTGGGCGGCGGGGCGCCCAGGTGTAACTTATGAGGCAAAAGCTAATTATGCCAACGGGATTATTGAAGGGCTGGGCCACTATAGCGTCATCGGGCAGCCACAGTCAAACGCATAGACTTACAGCCCATATCAAGCGCACGTCGCCTCTGGCGAACATCACAACCTGCTAAGCTTGGGTGGAGTTCATCATAGCATGAAGCTTATCAAGGACAATTGGTAATTCAGTGACACCGAACTCTTCATGGACATGGCCCGCCCCATGAATAATAGCGATTTCCGCACCCATTTTTTCGTTTAGCATGTCGGCATTTTTGAGCGGTACGACCGGATCGTCATCTGAATTTATAGCCACGAGCTTGCCAGCGGCGGCCTTGACGCGCTCCGCATCAAGCGGCTTCGCAATAAAATCATCAAGCTCGGGCAGGGTCGGGAGCTTTTCGAGAAAGCCAGCGACCAAGACGGCGCCGCCGATTGATCCGGTTTCCAGACTGTTCAAGTATTGAAGCAACGCGATGCTTCCCAAACTATGCGTAATGATATAGGTGTTCCTATCTGGCTCGCCGATCGCCTCCGCAATCGCCTTAACCCATTCGCTCGAATCTGGTTTTTCTGGGTGGGGGAGGTCTGGAATTGCCACCTGGATGCCTTCCTTGGTAAGATCGTCTTGCAGTTTCTGAAACCATGGCTGATCCGGCCTGGGAGCAGGTGCCCGCCTGCCCGGCGATGGACATGCGCGACACCGGCAAGGAGTTCGAAGTGTTCTTTGCGCTTCCCGAGGGCGTCGACGGTTCCCACGTCCGAG
>CAYSQL010000060.1:0-2908 GCA_964433265.1 uncultured Candidatus Saccharibacteria bacterium
AAGCAAATCTGCTTTGCGTGTCTCGATTCCCTCGACCTCGCGCGACCGTTCAATCGCGATCACCGGCTTATTCTTGGCTTGCAGCGCGGCGATCGTCGCGCGCCCAGTCGCGCCCGCGCCACCGATGACGACATGAAGCTCGGTTTCCATGCTGCTTTTTCCTCCGTTGTTTTGGTTGTTATAAATGCCGCGCAGTTACACGAAAAAAATCACGAGTGCTTTCGACTACTAGTATGGTATCATTTGTGAGTGTTTTTGTACTCGTTTAGCTGCCTTCACCTGAGTCCCAAAATCCCCACGCTACCTATGCGCAGAGGGTCCTTAGAGAGGTAGGTTATGGGACTCGGTCTGGCCTGAACTTGACAATATGCATGATAATGTTGTAAAATGATAGGGTTGTGAGCAAATTGCTCCAAAGATCCGTTTCCATCGAAAGGACGCGACGCAATGAGGATGGATGTCGTAGTACAAAACACACTCGCCGAACGCATCGGTACGCTCCTGCGGAACTTCGACGAGCGCTACGCTGAGGTACTTCCGAGTACTTGGCTGGGCCAGCGCCGATCGGTCAAGGCGGAGCTCGTCGCAAAATTGATTGGCGGCGCACTGTCGACGGTATCGTATGTGCTTTCTGCGACGTCGAAGGGCGCTCGTGAAACGTCCAGCGACATGGCTGATTTCAAGCCCGAAATCGACATGGCTCTCGCCCGATTCAATGACACTGTACTTGCCCTGTATGAAGACTGGGCACGTGCTGTCTGGACGAGGGGCTACCCCGAAGAGCTTGCCATGATCGCTCGGTATTTCGTCGCGGCAGATGCCTCCTGATGGAGCGTACGCGTGTGACGGTGGTTGAGTAAAATCACTACCGTCACACGCAGCTAACAGAACGCATAAGGTAAGATTCTGCGCTGTGTTAGCTTGGGCGCCTGCTGGCGCGTGGGTCGACAAAAAGGCCTTGATTGTGGTATAACTAAAGCAATCTCGCCAACCGTTGGTGGGAGGTTCTTTTATTCTTGGAGTGGAGAGCCGTCGTGTACGACAACTCAAGCACTGGTGGCCTGTTCGGGGTGGCGTTTGCTGTCGCTCTGGCTGGTTTCGGCAAGTACCTGCCACTTATCGTGTCCGTCGTGGTCGTCCTGATCGTCGCCGTTGCTGTGGCGATTGGGCTGTACCGTCGCGCGAGCCGAAGGAATCGTTGACTATGAACAAGTCTTCTCGATTGTATTTGACGATCGTTTTTGTGTGGCTCATGGCGTTTGGGGCTGTGGTATTCACTTCGTATGCCCAACTCCGTGCTGTCATGCTTTCGAACGCGCTTGCAGGGGCATTCATCACGCTGACGCTCTTGTTCATCGGCTATTTCTGGCTGAATGGCGTCAAGGATACCCTCTACACGGCGTGGTACTACTTGGTGGTCAAAAAGCGGCGTGTGGTGGTTCCGATTTTTTCGCGAACCAATAATCCGCATGTCGTGCTCGTCTACTGTACGCGCAATGATTTCAATGCTGATGCGTTGGCAAGGTCAATGAATCAGGATTACGTCAATGTTCGCACTGTCATCCTGGACGACAGTGATCAGTTGACGTACAGGGAGGAAATTGATGCCTTTGCCAAGGCACATGACGTGACGGTCGTGCGTCGAAGCGATCGGACTGGTTTCAAGGCGGGGAATCTCAACAACTACCTGCGTGATGCTAGCTATGATTACTTCGTGCTGCTTGACAGCGACGAGGTGATCCCTCCGGAATACATCCGGCGTTCTCTTGCCTATTTCGCGAACGGTCAGCGAACCGGTATCGTGCAGGCAAACCACATCGCAACGCGCAACGTGACCCTGTTTCAACAGAAATTTGCCAGGGGTGTCAATTCTCACTGGCCGGTGTATCAGACGGTCAAGGATGGATATGGCTTCCTGTCTCTGTTGGGGCATGGCGCTATGGTGAGCAAGGCGTGCTATGACGCGGCGGGCGATTTTCCGCTTGTCGTGGCCGAGGACATTTGCTTCTCCCTAGCTGCTCGCGAGGCAGGGTATCTGACGGTATTCGCGCCAGATATTACCTGCGAGGAAGAGTATCCGGTGGATTACTTTGCGTTTCGCAAGCGTCATAACAAGTGGACGCAGGGGAACATGGAATTCATCCGACGTAACACGTGGCCTATTATGACGTCGCGCCAGTTGACCTGGTATGAGAAGCTGGATATTGTTTTGTTCACCTACTCACTGCCTCTGACTGCAGTTTTTTCGCTGTTCATTGTTGTCAATGTCGTGGTGCTGCCGCTCATGCAGGCGTCGTTCCAATACCCTCTGTGGATGCTGGTGCCGACGGTGCTTTTTTTGTTGGCGCCGATGGCAAACGACGTCGTCTATCACTGGAAAAAGACGAGTAAGCGGGAGCTCTTTTCGTACAGCGTAGGTTCAATGTTGCTGTACGGCAGTATGTATTACACGAGTCTCCGAGCGTCACTCAAGTCCATGTTTGGCGGGTCGGTGTTTCATGTGACACCGAAAACCGCATCACGTATTACGTGGCTTGAGGCGTTGCGATTGGCAAAGGGCGAGCTGTTGTTTGCTTTTGTTGCGATGGTCGTGACGCTCGTTTGCACCCATTCGTTGCTCGCGACGATACTCATCACTATCCCCGCGATGACGGCGGCATATCTGATGGTGCGCCATCAACCAACCAAGAAAGAAAGGACGAAGCAGAAAGCGCTCGACGCTGCGCGATAATATCGTGACATCGAGAAAGCTCTCATAGGTTTGGGCAGACAGCGTCGTCTACTCATTACCTATTCTTGCGCGGGATGTAGATCATTGAGCGATAGTTCTGGTACATAGCCTGCGCAAGCGCGTTTCCATAGATGTATAAGCTATGCTGATGAGTCCAAAAGGACGAAAAACGTAAAG
>CAYSQL010000060.1:3008-4445 GCA_964433265.1 uncultured Candidatus Saccharibacteria bacterium
ATGCCCTCGATGATGACACTATAGCCGTTGTCTTTGCCGTACCGGGCGATGAGCGCGATTAGGTCGATGCTTGGATTGCCCGGATTGTCTTTTTCTTTCAGTATCTCGCGTCGGATGACATCTTGTTGGATAAAGGTGGTCTTTGCGGCGAATTGTTCCCGAAGTAGTTTGGCGACAGTCGATTTGCCACTGCCAGAGTTTCCGCGAATGATAATAAGATGTTGGGCCATATACCTATAATAGCAAATGCTCTCGTGGGTTTATTTTTGCTGGTTGCTCTGCGGGCATGAAAGCACCCTCAGTCGATGGGCTTTCGTAGCGTTCCTTTCATGAGGGTGTCATAATTCACCACTTGGCGTGCGGAGCGAAGAGTGGTGTTGGGCTGAAAAAATGGCCGAGGGAGAATATAATGAAACCTATGAAAAAAGCGCCAACGCCGCGGGACGGTGTCTATGAGTTGTATTGGTATTTCGCGTCTGAGCGACAGCGAGTGTTTGAGCGGCGCTTGCGCGGTGAACCGGCCCCATGGACAGAGGATGCGATTCTGCAAAAATATAAATTTTGTAATGTTTTTCGAGCGGCCGACCGCGTATCGCAGTATCTGATACACGATGTGTGCTATCACGATGAACCATGCTCGGACGCCGATCGCCTGTTTCAGATTATCGCTTTCCGGATCTTTAGTAGAATCGAGACTTGGGAGCGTGTTAAGGAGTATCTTGGACGTTCTCCGACGTTGCAGGATTTGGCAGAGGAATCTTTTACTCGTGCGCTTGAGTATGCTCAAGAGAAAAATGGCCTTCTCTACACGCATGCGTTTATTTTGTGTGCAGCTGACGCCTACGGTCAGGGGAAGAAATACTTGAATCATGTAGAGTTGTTTCGTCACATGTTTTTGACGGACGCGCTCGATGATGAGCTATTGGCTGCGCACTCACTCAAAGAAGTGTATGAGCTCCTGCACCGCTATCCGCTAATGGGTGATTTTATGTCATATCAAATCGCGATTGATTTGAACTATTCGGACCTCATCAACTTCAGTGAGAACGATTTTACCCAGCCGGGTCCAGGGGCCTTGCGGGGGATGAAAAAGGTGTTCGAAGATTTCGGCGATTATTCGCCAGCCGAGGTGATTTTATGGATGGTGGAGAATCAAAAAGAGGAGTTTGCGAGGCTGGGGCTAGCGTTTGACGGGCTGTTTGGTCGGCCATTGAGCGCGATAGATTGCCAAGGTCTCTTTTGCGAGACTGATAAGTATTGTCGCGAGGCCGTGCCGGAGCTCACTAGTGCTCGAGTGCGTATTAAGGCGACCTATACCGCCGTTAAGGCGCCGGTGCCACTCTTTTTCCCACCGAAGTGGGGGCTGATGGTGTGTCTATCGCAGAACATGATGGATAGCACGCCAATAGGACCGCTAGAATGATGGCGGCGAGGTGG
>CAYSQL010000061.1:0-4401 GCA_964433265.1 uncultured Candidatus Saccharibacteria bacterium
GTCGGGGAGGTTTGGAGTCTCAGGTCCACCCCCCCTTGACTAACCGCGGGGGGGGGTTACGATAAAAGTACTTATGGCTAGACTACCAAAACCCGGACAAGACGCAGGACAATGGGGAGATATCCTCAATGACTATCTCTCCCAATCCCACAACACCGATGGCACACTCAAGACCGATTCCGTCACCGCAGCCCAGCTAGCCTCCGGATCAGTCAAGAGCACAACTATAGCCGATGGTGCAATCACTACCACTAAACTCGCAGACACCTCAATCACCAACGCCCAGCTAGACGCTACAACCAAGGCATCGCTTGCCAAAGCAGATAGCTCAGTACAACCAGGCGACATAGACAATGCAGTTAATATCCAGACATACTATCACGTATATAATTCTGTTCGAATCGAAATTAATGAATCAAGATAGCGCCCCCCAACCCTCAACAGATAGACAGTTTTTTCGGCTCGTTTCATGACGCCCTCTATGCTCTACTCCTACTGAACAACTTGCAAGATGCCGAACGACCCGGTCTTGACGGTGGTTTGGGCGGCGCTGGCGGATTTTGCGCGGAGTTGGAGTGTACCGGTGTCGTTGCCGGTCTCAATATAGCCTTCCATGGTCGATGTGTAGCTCGTGTTGGCAGTCTGCACGCCAGTGGTCGTTGACGCGGCATCTCCCGTACCGCAGTACGAGCCCGAGAGCCCAGCGGTGTTGGCGGTCAATGTGCCGGTCGTATTGACACACCAGTTGCTGTTAGTGAGGTTGGTTGGCGTCGTGATGCCAAACCCAATACCGGTCGCGGCGTCGGCCGACTGATGAATAATGACATATTTATAATAATACTTCGTATGAGCGGCGAGGGTGAAGGAAAGGCCAGCGACGTCGGCGGGGGTTGTCGTGCTGTTCGACGTGTCGGCTGTGGCAATCGCCGAGACGGGCAGGGCAGTAATACAGTCTTTCCAGGCATTGTTCTCGAAGCAGCGGAATTTGCCGGCGTTACTGTTGTAATACATCGCTCCATTGACACCACTCGGATCGCCAGCATTGGTCTTGGTATCGAGGACGAGTAGCGTCGCAGTCGTATCGCTCGAGCCGATTTCGATACGGTTGTCCTGTGTATTGGCGTTGAAGAGCTTATTGCCGCTGGCGTTTTGGATAGTAAAGGCGTTCGTGGAGGTGGTGGCAACCGTCGTCGTGTTTGAGCGGATGGTTGTCGCTGAATTGGCATCGCCGAGCGAAATATTTGTGGCGCTTCCCGTGCCGATGTCGAGAGCGGCTGAGACGGCAGAGTATTTCGTGTAGACGTACCCATTCGTCGGGACGGCTGCGAGCTTCAGCCCATCGGCCGATGAGGCGATAGATGCCCACTCGCGTAGGCCAGCGCCGCCATCGGTCGACCACGTAGCGCCCGAATCAGACGAGACCGAAACATACCCCTGATACACCCCAGCAGTAGCGTCCCAGCTCGTGCCGATGGCGGCGAGTTTGGTGCCGTCGGTCGAGCTAGTGATTGCCTGCCACTGCTGTGTTCCGGCATTGGTTTGCTCTGTCCAGGTGACGCCAGAATCAGTCGAGGTCCAGATGGAGCCGTTCCAGGCGGCTGCGGCGAGTTTGGTGCCGTCGGTCGAGCTAGTGATTGATACCCAGTCGTGCGCTCCGGCGCTTGTTCGCTCGGTCCAGTTCGCGCCGCTATCGGTCGAAGTATAGATGCTGCCATTCTGGATGCCGGCCACAAGCTTGGCGCCATCGGCTGAGCTGGCGACGCCTTTCCAGTTTTGCGTGCCGGCACCGGTCCAGGCTGTCCAAGTCGCGCCCGAGTCGGTAGAGGTGTAGAGATAGCCACCGAAGTCGCTTGCGACGAGCTTGGTGCCGGTCCCATCACTTGCGATGCGCGCCCAGTTTCGGGCCCCGGAATTGGTTTGCTCGGTCCAGTTCGCGCCGCTGTCTGTTGATGTCCAGATATTTCCTCCCCAGACCGCCGCCGCAAGTTTGGTCCCATCGGCCGAACTGGCGATGGCATTCCAGTTTTTGGCGCCGGTCGCGGTATGCTCTGCCCAGACTGCTCCACTAGTGGTGGATGTCCAGATGTGCCCGCCGTACACAATGGCTGCTAACTTTGTACCGTCGGACGAACTGGTGATTGCTTGCCATGCCTGCGGCTGCGTCGACGTGCGCTCTACCCAAGTTGTATTGGTCGACGTCGTGCCAGCATTGGCGTTAATCGTCGAGGCTGACATTGAACCCTGGAATGTCGCCGTCCCCGATGCGGTGAAAATACTCGTCGCGACGGAACCTGATTGTACAACGCCACCTGTCGTGATATCGCCGGTCGTCGCGTTGACAGAGGCGGTGCCGCCCACGGACAGGTCGGTGTTAAATAGCGTGGTCGCATTCGCCGTGTCGACGTTCATCAGAGTACTGCCGAGGGTATTCTGAATACTAAATGCTGACGTGCTATCGGTTTTAACGGTGGCAGTGCCGTTGACGGTCAGACTTTTGCCGGTGGCTGTCGTCGTATCTTGGCCCAGGGTGATGCTTGTCGCGTTGGTTGTGCCAATCGAGAGTGTGCCGGCCGCTGCCGTGTCGACTGAGGGGGCGAGAACTGACGTGCTAGACTGCAAGCTACCGGAGAGTTGCAGGCTCCCCGTTTGGAGCGAGCCAGTATTTTGGAAGAAATCGTTTGCCGTCTTGCCACCGAGCATGCCGGCGTTGAGGGCGAATGGCACAGAGGTGATTCGTTTCATCGGAAGCATTTCCCCGTCGGCGACGCATGAACCGGTGCCGAAGGTGGTGCAGGTCTGAGCGGAGCCGGCGATGTTCATGGAGAGCCATAAGGTGTCTTGATTCCAGTCGACACTACTGCCAAATGGCGTACGCGAGCCAAGTGCCACGGTCAGGAGCCCGTTGCGCACCTCGACACCGTTTGTGCCACCGTTATTAACGTAAGATTCAGTCCATTTGAGGTTGCCGTCGGGGTTATTCGCGGCAGTACCGCTACCATCCTGATAAATCTTGAACTGGACGTTGTAGTACCCGTCTGGCACGATCGAGCCGCCAGCGGTCATAAGCCGCGCCTGAAAAGCGACGGTTTGATTAATGCCAGGAGCAGCATGCGTGGGAGCGCCATTAAACAACGTTGTGAATAGCACAACGAGTATCACAGCAAATCCTGCAGGTCGCAGTATTTGGCGATAGTTAAAGATAGCGGATAGGCGCCACCACATGCTCATATTTTTTCGTGTTTTTCTTTATTTTTTACACCGGTAATCGGCTTAAAAATATGTATTTCACTCAGATGTGTGGTGGCCCACCAAAGCTTATGTTTAGTGTAGCATCTGCGTCCCCGTCGGGCAAGCAAAATACCTCGAAAAAAGAGCAAGAATCGCAGGAATCGCAGGAATCGCGGCTATGCTATACTACGCATAGGAAGAACAATAAACATGGTGTTTTTCGGACGCCAAAAAGACACAGAAGACCCGTGACGACATATAGACAGCACTTCATGCAAATTACCCTTGGTATTGCCGTCGGTATTGGGATGGCAATGAGTGGCGTGGCGACGGCATTTGCCGCGTCGACGACCTATGGCGGGGGGAACGTACAAGGCTACGCAGCAGACACAACACTCCAAAACGGGACGATTGTCCGGTTGGACACGACGCAAAATCGCGTTTCGACCGCGACGCAGGCGAAGCTGGAACAAATGTTTGGCGTGACGGTCGATCGTAACCAGCTGCCGTTGCAGCTCAGTGATGACCGCCTGGCGAATCAAACGTTCGTGGCAACCTCTGGGACCTACAATGTTCTCGTCAGCACGCAGGGTGGTGCGATTGCGAGCGGCGATGTCGTGACGCTTTCGTCAATCGATGGCGTTGCGATGAAAGCTGGCACGGAGGAAAAAATCGTTCTTGGCCGAGCGGCTGTGGCGTTTGACGGGAGCGGTGTGACGCTTGGAACGATGACGCTTAAAGATACAGGGGGGAACGCGAACAAGACGGTGACGCTTGGGGCGATTCCGGTCACGATTGGCATTACGCGCAACCCCAATCAGAAGAGCACGAAGGTCAATGTGCCGGCGGCACTTGAGCGGATTGGTCAGGCGATTGCCGAAAAAGAGGTGAGCCCGATTCGTATTTACCTAAGTATGGCGATCACGACGGTGAGTTTGATTGCGGCGATTATCGCGCTGTATGCGGGTATTCGCAATAGCGTCGTGTCGATTGGTCGCAATCCGATGTCGAAGCGCTCAATTTTTCGCGCGCTTATTGAAATTATTTTGACGAGTTTGCTCATTGTCATTGTGGGGTTGTTTGCGGTATATTTACTACTGAAACTATGATCGAATAATAAAAGTGGGCAATGATGGGACTATTCAAACATACACAAACAAACACGCAGCCGCC
>CAYSQL010000062.1:0-4385 GCA_964433265.1 uncultured Candidatus Saccharibacteria bacterium
TGGCCGCGGGCGATGAGCTCGCGGCTGGTTTTTTTATCGGTCAGTGTTTCGACGACGCGGGCGAATTCTTCGGGGTCGTTCGGGTCGAAATACCGTACACTCTCACCCCCGACTTCATGAAAAATCGGCGTGTCGGCGGCGACGAACGGCACGCCGCGTTGCTGTGCTTCGATAATCGGCAGACCGAAGCCTTCGGCAAGACTGGCACTGGCCGAACAGAGAGCGTTTGACAATTCTTCCTTGTATTCCTCATCCGTCGTGCCGTCGTGTAGAGTCACGCGCGCGGCGAGCCCACGTTCGTCGATAAATGTGGTTAATTCCGGCATACGTGCTGGTGGAATCTTGCCACATAGCGCCAGTGTGTATTCATCGGGCAGATGCAGGAGGGCGTCGATGAGGCATTCAGCGTTCTTGTACGGCGTGACGGCGCCCATATAGACAATGCGGCGTGAGCGCCAGTGCTCGCGCCCGTTGCCATCCTTGAATGTGTCGGCGGCGGCATTGGAGACGACGGTAATTGATCGCTTGGTGGCGCGAGCGTCGAGTAATTCTTGGCGGGCGGTAGCGCTGACGGTTGCGACGTGGTCGGCGCGATTGAGCTGAAGGCGCATCGGCCAATAGGTCAAATGGAACAGTCGCCAGGCGACGCGCGTATGCCATGGCAGCCATTGCGGCGGCGTCGTATGGGTGAAATAAATCATGTCATGAATTGTCAGAATTAGTTTGTAGTGCTTGCCGAGCGTCCCCATGACAAAAAACGGCGAGTAGACGAGCTCGGCGCCGTGCTTATTGAGCGTACGTGCGAGCAAAAAGGTCTCTGCGAGGCCATTATTTGGATTGTTTGCAAAAATTGCTGGCCCGGGCGGCAGTAGGTCGAGTTGACGCTTGTCGTAGACGAGCCAGGTGATTTCGAGCCCCGGTTGGCGCGATAACGCCCAGGCGAGTTCGTGGCTGTAGCGGCTGACGCCGTCGAAGCGTTTTTCGACCAGGAGCCAACGGGCGTCGTATATGATCTTCATCCCCCTAGTATAGCTTAGGTGGAAAAAATGGTATAATGATGAAATGAAGATCCTGATCGCATCGGACCTATTCGTTCCAGTACTCAACGGCGTGTCGATTTTTAGCAGGAATCTCGCTCATGGGCTCGCCGAAAAAGGTCACGAGGTTATCGTGATTGCTCCTAGCCAGACTGGCCGTAAATACAAGGAAATCGACCGCAATTATACAATTTACCGCACACGATCGGTCGTGTTCCCTTTTTATCAAAATATTCGCATGTCTTCGACGCCGCAGCTTGAGATTCGCAAGATTATTCAGCGGTTTCAGCCGGATATTGTGCATATCCAGATGCCCCTCCCTATCGGCCAAGGGGTGATGCTTTGGGCGCGTCGCTATGGCATCCCGGTCGTGACGACGAGCCACGCCATGCCCGAGAATTTACTCGAGAACCTCAAACGGTTGTCGCTGTCATCTTTGTCACGTCCGATCAACTACCTGCTGTCCGACTATGGGCGGCGTTTTCATAATCAGGCGGATGTGATTACCGCTCCGACAAAGAGCGGCCTCGAAGGTTTTGACCACCGTCATATCGATAAGCTGACAAAACCGATTCGGGTCATCTCGAACGGCATCAACCTGCAAGAATACTCGCCTGGCGTCGCACCTGCGGAATTATACGAAAAGTTTCACTTACCTACCGATAAACCAATCGTGACGTATATCGGCCGCGTTGACGCCGAGAAGCACTTGTCGGTGCTGATTGACGCCTTTGCGCGTGTGCGTAAGGCGACCGATGCGCATTTGTTGGTGGTCGGCGACGGGGTTGACCGCGGCAATCTCGAGGCGCTTGTCGAGGAAGCTGGCATGAGTTCGTGCGCGACATTCACGGGACGCGTCAGTGACGAAGACAAAATCCAGCTTGAACACGTCGGTAGTGTCTATGTGATGCCTTCGCCTGTTGAGCTGCAAAGTATCGCGACGCTCGAGGCGATGGCAAGCGGCCAGCCGGTTGTGGCGGTCGATGCGGGCGCACTGGCCGAATTGTGTCACGAGGGAAAGAATGGGTATTTATTCGACCTCGACAATG
The DNA here is from genome assembly GCA_964433265.1 of uncultured Candidatus Saccharibacteria bacterium. Lineage (GTDB taxonomy): Bacteria > Patescibacteriota > Saccharimonadia > Saccharimonadales > Saccharimonadaceae > Saccharimonas. The sequence continues at coordinate 2,087 of CAYSQL010000062.1, forward strand.
ATGAACAGTGTGCGGCGGGTATCCTCGAGATTATTACCAAGCCGGCAGTACGCGAGCAGTTCTCGAAGGAATCGATGAAAATCGCTAAGACGCACGACATCAATCACGTGCTCGATACCTTTGTCGCGCTCTACGAAGAAACGATTCGCAGCAAGCAAAAAGAATTGGCCGAGCGCCCGGAACGGCTGATTGACCGTATTCGTGAGTACGACCTGCTCGAGCGTCACAAGGCAAAAGAAGACACGGCGATCAACGATCGAAGTCGTTAGCCGAGAAAAGTCTGCACAGCGCGCGCAACTTCTGGCGCGCGTTCGTAGTGCGTGAGGTGCCCGACGCCCTTAAGTATGACGACCTTTTCCGGTGTGATGGCATCGATAAGCCGGCGTTGTTCTTTGAGCGGCGTGACTGTGTCATTGCTGCCGGTGACAAGGAGGATTTTATAGCGGCGCAGGGCATCCTTGTAGTCGATGGCGCCGCGACGATTGATATCCGTATAGAGCTTGGAATAAAACTCGATACTCGAAATGTATTCGAGGTTTTTGAAATGATGTTGGTAGATTTCGGCACGCAGCTGCTTGTCGGTCGTTGTCATGATGAAGCTTGTGAGCGCGCGAGATATCGTATGGCTTTTGACGAGTTTGTCTCCAACTTTTCCGCCGTGTGCACCAATCTTGTATTGGAGGGCTCCGAGGATGGCACCGGGTCGCCTGGCGTCGTTTTTGCGGATATGGGTTGGGACGGGACTAAGCAGGACGGCGCGTGAATTGTACATGCCAGCTGGCGCCTGGTAGAGCATGCTACTGACGACCAGTCCGCCCATCGAGTGGCCAAATATAAATGGCGGCTCGTCGAGTTCGAGCGACGCGACGAAGTCATTGAGCAGCGCGGCGATAGCGTCAATTGACCAATCATCGCGGGCAATGGTACTAGCGCCAAAGCCGGGCAAATCAGGAATAATCAGCCGGTACTCCTTGAGGAGTGGCTCGATATACTGGAATCCCTCGTGACTGCCGGTAAACCCATGAATCATGACAATCGTTGGCTTTTTTGCCTGATGATACGTCCAGTAGTGAATCGTCGAGGTTTCGGTAATCGTTTTTTTCGCTTGCATGTTCCCTCTATTATAGCATCGAGAAGTCAAATGAATTGGGCCGATTGGCTATGTTTTTGGCAAAGAAAAAAGCCGCACGTCGGCGGCATGGGCGGGATCGTCATTGATCACCATTCCCATGCCGCCAAGATGTGCGGCTCTGATCACACGACCCAGCCCATTGCCATCGCCAGGACGAGCGCGCCGACGATAACCACGAGTCCAATCAGGATGATGAGCCCAAGGGCGTCGCTCTCGCTGCCGATTTCGGCGCCACTTCTCCTTGTGCTTTCCTGCATGTCTCCTCCTCTCGAGGATAGTGTGCTGGCAAAGAACCTCAGACGAATGAGTCGTCATGGCGGCCCGAGGGTCGCGGTTGCACGATTGAAATAACGTGGCGCTTCCTTTTTTTTGGGGGGGTGTGAAGCGGGTTTGGTTTCTACATCCCGCGCCGAGGCGCGGTATCGGCCGCTGCGACGAACAGCCGGTCATAACGGGCCCGTCGAGGGTAGGTACCGTAGATGAGCTCGATGAAGAGCTGCTTGGCAGTGTCCTTGATGAACGTTCCGAGCGTGCGCATATGCATGCTCCCTTCCCTGGTGGGTGCGTTACGCTCCTGGATGGAGTGCAATCTCTTATATTATAGACATAATATCGAAAAAAAGCAAGCGATGGCGTTTAGCGGCGTGCCATCATGCGCTGATGCTCGCGCTCGGTGTCGCGGCGTTTGATGGTCTCTCGTTTGTCGTAGTTTTTCTTGCCCTTGCCGAGTGCGATGACGATTTTGATGTATTTTCCAGAGGTGAGAAGCTTGGTCGGTACGATCGTCATGCCGGCTTTTCGCTGTGCTTGCAGCTGCGCGATTTGCTTGCGACTCGCCAAGAGCTTGCGCGCGGCGGTGTCGACGGTGCGGGCGTTGGGATTACCTCGCTCGTTGATTTTGAGGCTAAAACTGGCGTTGTTGAGCCATAACTCGTCGTTTTTGATTGTGACGAACGCACCCTTGAGCTGGATATGTCCGTCGCGCGCGGCACGGACCTCTGGCCCGGTTAATACGAGTCCGGCAACGATCTCGTCGCCTAGTTCGTAGTCAAAGTGAGCCCGACGATTGACGATCGGGGTATTCTTTTTTACGTTTGGTGACGATTTTTTTGCCTTTGGCATATAGGTATTGTAACAGATATGGAAAGCCGCCCCAAGGGACAGCGC
>CAYSQL010000063.1:0-4286 GCA_964433265.1 uncultured Candidatus Saccharibacteria bacterium
ACACTATGAAACAATATCTCGATTTCGATCTGCCCGAAACGGGCGAGCTGGTCAAGAAAATCAACGAACAGCTCGGCGGTGTCGAAGCAACGACCGATCTGGGTCTGAAATATCAGGAAATCGTTATCGTGCGCATCGTAGAGTGTGTAAAACATCCCGATGCGGATAAACTGAGCGTCTGTAAAGTTGACGATGGCGGCGCCGCGAAGGGCGTCGAGCGCGACGAGAATGGCTACGTGCAAGTGGTGTGCGGCGCGCCAAATGCCCGCGCGGGTATTTTTGCCGTCTGGTTGCCACCAAATGCAGTGGTGCCGGCGAGTTTTGACGACGATGAGCTCTTTGTGCTCGAGCCGCGTAAACTGCGCGGTATCATGAGCAACGGCATGTTGGCGGCGGCGGATGAGTTGGCAATTGGCAGCGATCATAACGGTATCATCGAGCTGACGGACAATGATCTGCCGCCCGAAAAAAAGGCAAAGCTCGTCCCCGGCCAAGATTTTGCGGAACTATTCGGTCTAAACGACATGAATATCGACATCGAAAACAAGATGTTCACGCACCGTCCGGATTGTTTCGGGCAGATTGGCGTGGCGCGCGAGATCGCTGGTATTTTGCAGCGACAATTTACGAGTCCTGATTGGTATCGTGACGCGCCTCAGCTTGACGCGGGGGTTGGACTGGATCTGGCGGTGACGAACGAAGCGAGCGAGAAAGTGCCGCGTTTCATGGCGGTCGCAATCAAAAACGTCACGATCAAGCCGAGTCCTTTTTGGCTGCAGGCCGAACTTGTGCGCCTCGGCGGCAAGCCGATTAACAACGTGGTAGATATCACGAATTACCTGATGCTCCTGACGGCGCAGCCGCTCCATGCCTACGATTACGATAAACTGCGTGGGCAGGCAATCACCGCACGTATGGCGGCCACGGGTGAAAAAGCCGAGCTACTCAATGGCAAAACCTATGAACTCGACGCGTCCGATATCGTGATTGCGGATGGCGATGGCGTCATCGGACTTGCTGGGATTATGGGCGGTGGTGAGAGTGAAGTGTCGAGTGAGACGAAAAATATTGTGCTCGAATGTGCAACGTTTGATATGTATACGATTCGCAAGACGAGCATGCGCCACGGGCTGTTTACCGACGCGGTAAAGCGGTTCAACAAAGGTCAGTCGCCATTGCAAAACGATAGGGTACTCGCTCGGGCGTTGCGCTTCATGGCTGAAATTGCTGGCGGCGGGCAGGCGAGCGAGGTATTTGATCGCAAGGACGAGACGTTACGAGTCAAGCTGCGCGATTCGCATGGTGCTCTCCACGACGGCGACACGGTTTTTGAATGGGGACATGTGACGGGTGTCAACGTGCTCGACGGTGCTTTCATCAATGACCGATTGGGCACGAGTTTAACGGTGGCCGAGATTATTGGTTTGTTGGAGAATGTCGAAATTGGCGTGAACAGAGCGGAGCCTGACGCCCCAAACCAGTTTGAAGTGGTTGCTCCATTTTGGAGAACGGATCTCGAATGCAACGAAGACATCGTCGAAGAAGTCGGACGTTTGTACGGATTTGATGCCTTGCCACGCGAGCTGCCGCTGCGAACGATGGCTCCTGCGCCGTTTAACCCAAAGAACGCATTGCGCTCGTTGATTCGCGAAAACCTGTCGCGCATGGGCGCAAACGAGGTCTTGACCTACAGTTTTGTCCACGAAAATGTCATGACGCGCGCCGAACAGGATTCGAGTCGCGCCTTTGCACTGAGCAATGCTTTGAGCCCCGAACTGCAGTACTACCGCCTGAGTATCTTGCCGAGTCTGCTTGATAAAGTATCTGCCAATAGCAAGAGCGGCTACGACGAATTTGCGCTTTTCGAAATGGGGAAGACGCACGATAAGGTGTATCATGGCGCCGACGGAGACGACGGCCTGCCAAGTGAGCCCGAGACGCTAGAACTGGTGTATGTCAGTAAGCAGCCGAGAGATGGCTCCTCCTATTTCATTGTTCGTCGGATGATGGCTGAACTCGCGCGTGGACTTGGATTTACGGTCAGATTCCGGCCGATAGTCAAGCCATTGTCTACATCAATCGCCGCACCATTCGATCAATCGCGTAGCGCGATTGTTGAGTCGATGCACGGCGACGAACTGGGAATCGTCGGTGAGTTGAAGCAGACGGTGCGTAAGAATTTTAAACTGCCAGATTATGCGGCAGCAATGTCGCTTGATTTTGAGGCCCTTCGTGTCGCGTCTGAGCGAGAACGCGTCCACTATCGACCACTGTCGAAATACCCGACGATTGCTAATGACCTATCGTTGAAAGTGCCGGCAGGAACACCGTACGAGACGGTATACGGCGCAGTTTTGACCGCCATTTCGCGGACGCTTGATGACGGTGATTATCGTATTTCACCTGTTTCGATTTATGAATCCGAGAGCGACGCGACGCATAGGACGATGACATTCCACCTCGAGTTTACGAGTTATGAGCGGACACTGACTGATACTGACTTGAAGCCTATCATTGAAGCAATCGCGGCCGAAGCGCGAGAAAAAGCCTCCGCTGAAGTCGCCTAATTCGTGCGGCGCATTCTCACTTGCCAGCTGGCGTGCTCTTTTGTGATATTTTTCGCTTGCTTGGTATGACGCGCACGCTATACTGATGGCAGAAACCAAAAAATAAGGAGGCGCTATGAGCATCTACGACGATACGGACCATGCAGAGGAAAATATCCGAGATCCATTTAAGGCAAAGAGTGAGCCGGGAAACCCCTATAAAAACCTCGATCCCGATCCCGATCCGAGCATGAATCGTTCAGATGTCGACCCCGAAGAGCAGCAAGTGCGCGACGAAAACATGTTTGATAGCGAGGTGGATGAGCCTGAATCAGCTGTGGAGGCTCATTGATTCTGTTGCGCCTCTCTCTGTCTCTCTCGAAACCATCCAACTTCATTTTTACTATTTTTGACAGCCATTCGTGGTTATATTATTGTAAATACGTACAGTCTCGTAGGTAAGAAATTTTCTCTATCTCAAAAGAAAGGGATGAGCATGAAGCTGGAGCCGTGGGTGAAGAAGCTGCTGCTGATTCTGGTCGTGGCATTTGCATTGTTCTATCTTTTCACAAACCCGGAGGGAGCAGCAGCAGCCGTCAGGAGGTTCTTTGGCCTGTTCGGTGCCCTGGCGCAGTTTTTTACCGCGCTGGCGAAACCCTAAGGGCTGTACAAACCAAGTTCCGGAAGGGTGGAGCGGACGCGAACTATGCGCCTTGTTCCATCCTTCCGGAATGATACACTGAGCGCAATGCACAGAATTTTTCGCGTACAAAGCAGATTAAGTATTGAAACATTTAAATATTTTGATATAATAGAATCATGGAACAGAAACGAACGGTCGAAGCGCTCAAAGCTCTCGCGGATGAGGTTCGTCTTGGTATTGTCAAGAAATTGGCAAGGTCGAGCGAGCCGATTGCGGGGTGCGATATCGTGGCATCCTGTGCGAATCTCCATGCGTTGTCGCAGCCTGCGGTGAGTCATCACTTTAGCAAGCTCGTCGACGCGGGAATCGTGCGCGAGGAAAAACGGGGCACGCAAAAAGCCTATGTGCTGGATAGGACTTTTCTCGGTTCGATTGGCGTCGATGTGACAAAACTGTAGTAATAAAAGGAGGGACAGAAATGTCAAAAGTGCTCGTTGTAACGGGTAGTGCTCGCGAGGGCAGTGTCAACAGTGTCATGGTAGCGGAGGTGGCAAAAAACCTTGAGGCCCGCGAAGGTGTCGAGGTAAAAATCGCCGATCTCGCAGCGATGGATTTGCCGTTCATGAGCGCGGCGATGCCACCATCGAGCCCGGATTACAAGATTGATGATCCAAAGGTTCAGGCGTGGTCGCAGGATGTGACGGATAGCGACGCGGTTGTTTTTGTGGCGCCAGAATATAACCACAATATCTCTGCCGTTCAAAAGAATGCGGTCGACTGGCTTTGGAAAGAGTGGCAAAAGAAGCCGGCGGCATTTGTCGGCTACGGTGCGTACGGTGCGAAGTACAGCTACGCGGCGTTCAAAGAGATGAACAACGTGCTTGGTCTTGATCTTGGCGAGACAATCACTGGTGTGACGCTTGGCCAGACGGTTGGATACGATGGGTCGATTGCCGACGAGGGCGCGCTTAAGGTGACACTTGACGCGACGCTCGATGAGTTGACCGCCAAACTCTAAAAAACAAACCAGAGTGCTCTATGTGGTCTTCGCTGGAATTGCATGAGCACGACAACCATACAAAAAAACCACACACGGA
>CAYSQL010000064.1:0-4139 GCA_964433265.1 uncultured Candidatus Saccharibacteria bacterium
CAGGACTACAACGCGCACTATGGTATACTACTATATAGAAAAAAGGAGAAACTATGCCAGACGCAGATGGATACTACGGAGACGACAGCCAAGTTCACGACGATGTCGATATCAGCTTTTTAGATGACGACAAAGCGTAATCTACCAAGAATCGCGCTCGTCGTTCCGCATATTTTTATGCACCGCGATATTTTACCGCACGTGATATTCTCGCCGGGCTTTTTGGCGTTGCAACTCGCAGACGGTCTGCAGCACCTAGGCGCGACCGTCACCCTGTTTACGCCGGGCCCCGTCGACACGTCGGTCGCAAACAGCATTGCGGACCTATCTCTATTCGAGGCGGAATTAGCCCGTCGCGGGGACAACCCGATTGATCTACTCAAGAAACACCCGTTCACCTTCATCACCTTGGCGCGTCAATTGCAAAACGAGCTGATCGCCGATGTATATGCACGTGCTAACAACGACGAATTCGACATTGTACACATCTACACCAACGAAGAGGAGAGCGCTCTGGCGTTTGCCGGTCTCTGCCAAAAGCCGGTGCTTTTTACCCATCATGACCCCTTCAACTTCATGGTGAAATACAAAAGTAATCTACCAAAATATGCCGATCGCAACTGGCTTTCGCTGTCCTACGCCCAGCGTGCTGGCATGCCGAACGCGACACATTGGGTGGGCAATATTTATCATGGCCTCAACGAGCCCGAGCTTCATCCCGTGGTACATCCGTCGGGCGGCTACGTCGCGTACCTTGGCCGTATTATCAAGCCAAAGGGCGTCCATCTCGCCATCGCCGCAGTCAAAAAATATAACGAAACCGCTGCCGCGCCGTTGACATTAAAAATCGCTGGCAAGCACTACGCCGATGGCACCAAAGATACCTACTGGCACGACAAAATCGCGCCGGTGCTCGGAAGCCATGTCGAGTTCGTCGGTTTCATCGACAACGCCGCGGACAAACGCGAATTCCTCGCCAATGCCAATGCGCTAATCGTTCCGTCGTTATTTGACGAGCCATTTGGCATGGTCAGTATAGAGTCATTCGCATGCGGGGCGCCTGTCGTTGCGCTTGATAGTGGCGCGCTGCCCGAGGTGATCGAGCATGGCAAAACAGGCATTGTCGTCCCGAAAATCTACCTCGAGGCATCGACCGAGATCGACGAACGGGCAACCACCGACGGTCTTGTGCGCGCGCTCCGCGATGTCGCATCCATCAATCGCGCCGATTGCCGCCACGCATACGAAGAACGATTTACTCTGACACGCATGTGCGAAGAACACCTGCGCGTCTATCAGCAACTAGACGATAACCAGGTCGGCCTTGATGTGCGGATGTGACTCGTAGCCCTCGAGGACGAAATTTTCGGCCGTAAAATCATCAAGCGATTGCACGTCGCCCACGATCTTGAGCCGTGGAAACGCATACGGCATCCGAGTTATTTGCTCCTTAGCCATGTCGATATGATTCTTGTATAAATGCGCCGAACCGGTCGAAATAATCAATTCACGCGCCTCGAGCCCCGTCACGTGCGCGACCATATAGAGCAACATGGCGTACTGCGCGATATTAAATGGCGCACCCAGAAACACATCCCAACTCCGCTGGTACAGATGCAGTCGCAGTTTACCTTTCGTCACGTCAAATTGAAACATCGTGTGGCACGGCGGCAAACGCATTTCGTCGAGCTCACCCGCATTCCAAGCGTTAACGATAATCCCTTTGCTATCAGGGTTAGTTTTAATCTGATCGATTGCCCATTGCAGCTGGTCAAACTCGCTGCCATCTGGTCGCTTCCAGTGCCGCCACTGCACACCGTAGATCCGCCCTAAATCGTTTGAGCCTTCGTGTAAAAAGCCGTCCCAATATTTAATATTGTGCTCATGGAGATAGGTAACATCTGATGTCCCCGACACGAACCAGAGCAGTTCGTGAAGCAGTGTCTTGAATGGCATTTTCTTCGTAGTGAGCAAAGGGAAGCCATAGCGGAGGTCGAAATGAACCTGTGCGCCAAATATCGAGGTAATGTCGTGAATACCGCGCGTCTTTTTCGTCTTACCTTCTTCCAATATTTTTTCCATCAATTCCAGATATTCATACTCCGGATGTCGTTTTGTTCCCATCTATCTCTCCTCTGGCCGAATGGCCGTAAATTGTACGCAAACCGAGTTACTCATAAATTCTCTGTCGTCAACTATATCTGGCACGTGCCAGCGCTTTGTCGACAAATCCGCAATCGTCCAAGACGAATACACCCGCTCAAGCAATGATATAAGCTCAGCCGAACCGAGAGGGAATTCAACGATTGGCGCAATATGTGCATCATTTTTTTCATCATACCAATCGATATCAGTGCTGATCATAAAACAATTCACGCCGCCACGGCGAGTAGCCGACTGGATCTTTTTCACAACCTGGCGCAATTCGCTCAACGACGCAACGTGCTCTATGCACGAAACAGACAACACCATATCGAACCGATCAACACCGTAGTCGTATTGAGCCACATCGGCAATTTCATATGATACTCGATTTGCCAAAAGGGCATGCTGCGCATTGACTCGAAAAATCTCAAGGGCTTCAGGCACGATATCAACGCCAACCACCGTCGCGTCCAATTTCAATTTTGACAGTATAGGCAACGCATGGCGACCAACACCGCAACCTAGATCGAGAATATGCGGTTGACTCGTCTTCAGATAAGCGACAGCGTCGAGAGCGTACTGCGCCGGGCGAGCCAACCACGTACCGGCGTCACCCAGCCGATGATCACGATAATATCCGACGTGGTATTCACGTTCACGCAGACGAGCCGTCTCGAGCGCGCTCGTCATACCTATACCCTCCTCGTTTTTATGCCACATGCAGCAAACAATTCAAGCGCGTAGCCATCAGAATGCATCTCACGATAAACTACTTCGGCGATACCAGTCTTGCAAAGCGTGCGAGCGCAGGCGGGGCAGGGCAATAGGTTGATGAAAAGATGGACGCCCACCAGCGAATCGCTCCGCATCGTCGCCCGCGCAAGCAGATTCATCTCGGCGTGAATCGTGTCATAATGCGTCGTGTCCTGAAAAGTCACCTCGTGCATTTCCCGCGCGTTCCCGTGCCATAGCGCATAAGTCTGAAAAGGAACGACTTCGTTACACGCCGCGTCGATCGCACGAAACGCGCCATCCGGCGTCGCGCGCGCGAGCACTGCGCCCGTCTGAAAACTATAGTCAAATGATCGTCGCGCAGCGGCATTGACCAACTGGAACATCGTCGTCTCATCACCGGTTTGCGACTCGACCGTCGGCAATAATGGCTCGACGCGCGCGAAATACTCCCTCGCTTCACGCTCATCGCAAAACGGCGACACGAGCTCATAGGGAATAGCGCGCTTACTCAGCAGCGTATGGGTAGACGATCGATGAAATACATATTGATACGAACCGCGCACGACGACGACGCGCGCCGGGCGCACTGCGCGGATCACTTCGTCGACGGCCAATTGCGAATAGTGCAGGAGTGTGAGCGTACGGGGAGAATGGGCTGCCGCCACCTTTTGCTCAAACAACGCAACCGCCTCGCCCGCAAGCATCGTAAATTGTGATTGCCCCTCAAAGCCCCGCACAAAATCCTCCGTCGAAACGCCAAAAATAACATTATTCTTTGCGAGCAATTCCTTGAGCAGTTGCGTCAGGCGCGCTTTCGACAATTCTCTCGGCGCCAAGACAAGCGTCGCGTGCGCATGGCGGCACGTCTGTTTATCATCCTCCGTAAACGCATCCCAGTTAAACTGTGCCATATTTACCCTCGTAGCGTTTGGCAAGTTTTTGCAACTTATCCGACTGCGCGCGGTAACGCTCGGCATTTTCGTACGGCGTGTTCTTGAGCTCGCGGTAATTCCAAGTCGAAAGATCCGGCGCGTCAAAAGGCACGCAGTGGAAGTGCAGATGCTCCACCGTACTCTGTGCGTCACGGCCTTCTTTTTGGACGATTTGCATGCCTTTGATCCCGTATACCTCACGAATCATTTTTTTCGCGAGATAAAACATCTTTCGCATCGCCTCCCACTCCTCGGGGGTCAATTCTTTAACTGAGCTCACGTGCCGACGAGGAATCACCAGCAAATGCCCATCGATATACGCGTACG
>CAYSQL010000065.1:0-4103 GCA_964433265.1 uncultured Candidatus Saccharibacteria bacterium
AAGAGAGGGATTGGTTTATTGTGGCGCGACTACCGGTACCGGGATCTGACGATGGCAATTGGGGCGATATCCTCAATAACTACCTATCGGTTTCTCATGGCGCCGATGGCACGATTAAATCAAACGCCGTCCAGGTTTCGTTGCCGACTGGCAACGGTAACCAGGTACTGACGTATAACGCGACATCTGGGCAATGGGAGGCTAAGGACGTTAGTGTCGGCGGAGTCGCGCTGAATGACTATTTGGCTACTTCCCTTAACGCCGATGGCACGCTAAAATCCAGCGCCGTCCAAGTTTCCCTGCCTACCGGCGGTAACGATCGAGTACTTACCTACAATACGACGATGCGTGATTTTTGATAATATGCGAATACCGAGCGGGTTGCGCGGAGTGCGGCCTCGCCGACTTTTTAGGTGCTTTTGCTACAATTAAGAGTATGTCGAACGATTATGCAACGAAGGTAGACAACTTAGCCAAAGAAATTAAACGTTTCTATTCTAGAAAAAAGCCTTTTAGAGTTTACCACGGTAGCACCAACTCTACACGAGTACTATCTTTTAAGCGAGATGAAATGATCGACACAAGTCACCTCGACAAAGTAATCGACGTAGACGTGTCCAAACGAACGGTGTGCGTTGAGGCGAATGTACCTATGGACAAACTCGTTAAGGCTACGCTCAAGCACGGCCTTGTTCCGCCGGTTATTCCGGAGTTTCCTGGAATAACAGTGGGCGGAGCTATACAGGGAGGCGCGGGCGAAAGCAGCTCTTTCAAATGGGGATTTCTTAGCCAAACGACTAATTGGGTAGAATATATCCTTGGCAACGGAGAGGTACGGCGCGCATCAACAAAAAAATACCCAGATTTATTTTACGGTGCAGCTGGTTCGTGCGGCACGCTAGGGGTCATCACTGCTGCTGAAATACAGCTCGTACCTGCTAAGAAATTTGTCGTTACGACGTACCTGCCAGTTTCTGGATTTGTCGATTGCGTCGAAAAAATGCAACAAGCTTGCGGTGACGGCCAATACGATTTTATTGACGCTATCATGTTCGATAAAAATGGCGGACTTCTGATCTGTGGTGCGTTGTCCGACAATCGAGTAGACAAAGTCCGGCGATTTAGCCGGGCGCGAAATCCATGGTTTTATCTAAATGCTGAACAAATATATAGGCAAGGGGTTATCGTTACCGAGTCAATTCCGTTAGTAGACTACCTATTCCGTTATGACCGAGGTGCATTTTGGGTCGGCAAATTTGCATTCGAACTCTTTGGCGTTAAGTTTAGTAGATTGTGGCGCTTTGCACTTAATCCTATATTAAACACGCGCAAGCTCTACCAAGCTTTGCAGGTCAGTGGGGCTTCGCAGCAGTATATCGTACAGGACTTAACCATGCCTATCGAAAATACAGTCGATTTCTTGCAATATATCGACAAAAAACTTGGCATCTACCCGCTATGGGTATGTCCGGTCAAGCCCGAGCCAAAATCGCCATTGTTATGCAACGGAATCGCCTCAAAATTAACAATCAACGTTGGCGTATGGGGACCCCGTATCGAAAACTATGATAATTTTGTTGCAACAAACAGGGGCATCGAGAAAAAACTCATCAAATCTGACGGCAAAAAATGGCTATACGCCCATACTTACTACCCAGAAAAAGAGTTCTGGAGCATTTATGATAAGAAATGGTACGATAATTTGCGTAAAAAATATTTTGCAAGTTCGTTGCCATCTATATACGACAAGGTCGTCGTTACAAAACGATACCCCGTAAATGTCAGACGGGGTTTATTCCAAACAATTATTGGAATAGCGAAGCTGAGAGTTCGCGAATAGTATCTGCCGGATTTTTTATGGCTGGAGCTAGTAGGTATGTCTTTAGGCGGATTCAGTAAAATTATAGGACTGAAGCGTTTTTCCGACCATATGCATGTAAGTGTCCTTTGCGGCCAGTGCCCTATCGACAAACTCGGATCGACCAACCCATTCGTATGATGAATGTTCCCAACTCATGACTATTTCCGGCTTATCGGATAGCTCGGTTATAAAAAGTGAGTAGAATGTTCCGTGTTTTGAATAGCTACTGCCCGAATATATCTCGCGCACCCGGTTAGATTGGATGACGAGACTAATTTCCTCATCGACTTCCCTGAGCATGGTCCTTAATGTCGATTCGTCGCCCTCTGCTGTACCGCCGGGTAGGTCTGGATCGGTACCGAAGGTGGGATGATTGCTGCGGTACATCATCAAGTAATCTTCGTTGTGTTTGATGAGCAGTTTGGCGACGGTTTTCATGTAGGTACTATAGCAAAAAAAGAGCTTGTTCTTGAGTTTTGGGATGCTTCGCGTTAACGTACTGGTATTGCTCGCCCCGGAGGTTCTTGGGGGTATTTACTAAAATATATATTTCTGTGATAATACTAAAATCACGACCTGTCATGTTGTCGCTCCGTCACACAGTTAGGTGACAGAAAATGACCAAAGATGTCGAGCTTGACCGCCTCAAGGCGGCACAAGATCTCGCCTTCCAGCGCAAGCAGGACGCTTACCAGGCGCAACAGCGCGCTTGGGAGAAGCGCTCAGCTGCGCGTGACGCGATGAACCGTGCACACGACGCCAAGCAGCGCGCGTACGAAGAGCAGAACCGTACCTGGCAGAACAGCCAGAGCGTTCGCAGCGCGAATGGTCCGCGAATCGATTCGCTGAATGCGCAGCAAGAGCGCGCCTACCAGAGCATGAAGTCAGCGTACGATAGCGCCTCTTTGGCGCACGATCGTCACGACGGCGCGGGTGCTTCCGGCTATGCAGCCGAGGCCGAGGCTATAAGGAAGAAGCTCAAGGTTACGTTGTCGAGCGTCGCAGGCTCGTCGAAGAAATCCGCTCGGCTCGCGCCCCGCATGATTCGGCAAAGGTCGATTTCCAGAGGGCCAAGGCCGAGTTCGATGCATGCAAGCGTACGTTCGATGCCGCCAAGGCCGAGCACGAGCGCACCCAGGTCGCGTTCAAGCACGCCAAGGCCGAGTTCGATGCGGCCGCCAATGCCTTCAAGTCTCGACTCAAGAAAGTCAAGGCGGAAGGCCAGAAGCGACGCGACGACAAGAAGTCGATTGCCGAAAAGGCCGGCGTACCCTACGCATACCGAGACGACGTGTACACGTCCAAAGATCCGAACGGCAACATCAACATCTATTTCGGTGGAGTTGGTGAGCCGAACGGGCCGGGACATGGACACTATGTGCTCGACGACCGAGGCAGGGTGATCTACGAGCGTGACCCATTCGATCCGCACGGATCGCAGAACTTCACGAAGGACAGCGACCCCGGAGGGACGCTGTATGATCGCCAGGCACGCACCAGCCAGGAGCCAAGCGGGGTCTATACGCGCGACAACGCTACGGGTGATCGTGGCGGCACGTTCTACGATCGTAATCGAAATGTCGATTTGCATGTGACACAGGTCTACGGCGACAAGCAGCATGTCTCATGGGATACGGACGGGACGAGTGACCGAGATCGCCACTGGACAGATCAGACCAAGCACAAGGGGGATCCGAATCGCCACACCCCGCCACCTGACGCACAATAAGTGAAAGGAGCGAATCTCCCTCGTTTGCATTATGTAGACGAGGGAGATTTGATAGTATAGAGTAATAGTATGAGCGACCGAAGCCAATATCCGCAGATGACTAAAGCTGAAGCGGTGCGACACTGCAAGCATTGGGCGGAGGCTATCCGTAAGGACGGCATATCGCTACTTGTCAGTGACTATGGGGCCGCGGCGACGCTGTCTGATTCTCTTGCCTACCCGCTCGAAATGCAGACTTGGATTACCGCTGCGTCCGAGCCTCTCCTTGATGAGATTTGTACTTACGCTGTGACTATAGATAACAATCATACCAATCGGGATGCTTGGGGGCGGCTCCTTGAGTTGATCGATCAGTTGGACGTAGTGGCCGAACGGTTATAACCGTGGCTATCCCCCTGTTGGCTAGTTGTTTCATTAACTGGAGTCCATCCGTTTCGTTGCCTTGTCGAATCATGATGAGCGAACGGCAAAGGTTTCTCGAATATGCAAGTAATTATCACCGCTATATAGGAA
>CAYSQL010000066.1:0-4096 GCA_964433265.1 uncultured Candidatus Saccharibacteria bacterium
GGATCGATCCGCCCGTGTCGGTACCGAGGGCGAATGGCACGACGTCAAGCGCCGTCACTACTGCCGATCCACCACTACTGCCACCGGCAACCTTGGTCGTGTCGTGTGCGTTATGCGTCACGCCATAGGCGGAATTTTCCGTACTGCCTCCGTGCGCAAACGCATCGAGGTTGGATTTCCCAATACATATTGCCCCTTCATTCTCAAGTTTTTCAACTGCCGTCGCCTGAAGCGGAGCCATGAAACGTTCGAGAATCTTGCTCGCCGCCGTCGTCGGTACCCCATAGGCAAGGAAGTTGTCCTTTACCACAAACGGCACACCAGCAAGACGGCCGACGTGCTCGCCGCGTGCGATTCGTGCATCAATCGATTCGGCGCGTTCAATTGCTCGATCGCGCGTCAGGCTCAGCAGTGCGTGATATTCCTCTACCTCTTCGGCACGTCGAAGCGCCGCCTCGACCTCCGCCCTCGCCGTTGTCTCACCGCTCGCGATACGAGCTACGATGTCACTGATTTCTATCATTACAGTACCTTTGGAATTTTTACTTGATTATCGAGCGTCTCGGGCGCGAGCTTGAGTAATCCATCGCGCCCTGCGGGGTGGAGGACGACCTCGTCGTCGCGCCAAACATTCTGCAAGCCCGTCACCTGGTATGTCGGCTCAACTCCTTCCGTGTCGAGCTCGCCCAATTGATCAATGTATCCGACGATATTGGTCAAATCTTGTTGAAGATTCGCGCCCTCTTCGTTAGATAATTCAATGTTACTTAGTTGTGCAAGGTACTGCACGTCGTCGGATGTTATTGTAGTCATTGCCTATAGTATAGCGAATTCCGATATTTCATAAAAGGCCAACTATAGCAAATAGCTCGCCTCGACCATAAAAATAACACGATTCCACGCTGCGCCTCTTGAAATAATACGCTTATGATTCCATAATGAAACGTAGTTATGCCTCATCAAATCAAAAAAAATCTTGGCGTTACGTTTCACCATAAGGCCACCGAATTCCGCGTGTGGGCGCCATTTGCGAAGTCTGTCTCGCTTGCCGTCCCCTATATCAGTTATGACACCTCTAATGCCTTACCGATGGAACCCGAGGGAGACGGCTATTGGTCGCTTGCGCGCAAAGACGTTGAGCCCGGGCAAACCTACAAGTTTCTCATCGATACCGGAACCGAGGTGCTACGTCGCAATGATCCACGCGGTCGCGCGCTCACCACGTCAAATAACGGCGACTCGATTGTTGTCGCTCCGACGTTTGAGTGGCGCGACACTGGATTTGTTGGTCGGCCAATCAACGAGCATATCCTCTACGAGCTGCACGTCGGCACATTCAATCGACGCGATCCCGCCTCACAAGGGACGTTTTTTGATGCTATCGAGAAACTTGACTACCTAGCTGACCTCGGCATCACCGCCATCGAGCTGATGCCAATTACGAGCATGCTCAATAGCACCGGGTGGGGATATAACACGATTTCTATCTTTGCCGTTGAGAGTAGTTACGGCGGACGGCGTGGACTCATGGAGTTCGTTGACGCTTGTCATGCGCGCGGTATCAGCGTCATTCTCGACCTTGTATACAACCATTTTTTTGGCGGCACCGACCTCTGGCAATTTGATGGCTGGTCCGAAAACGGCCGTGGGGGCATTTATTTCTACAACGACCCGCGCGGCGATACGCCATGGGGATCGCGCCCTGATTATGGACGGCCTGAGGTTCGTCAGTATATCCTAGACAACATCACGATGTGGCTCGAGGAATACCATGTCGACGGCTTCCGGCTCGATTCGACCATCTACATGCGTAACACCGCTGGTAACGGCGACCCAGCGACAAACATCCCCGATGCGTGGTCTCTTCTGCAAGACATCACAACGCTTGCGCACGAAATCAACCCGCGCGCTATCCTGATTGCCGAGGACGACTCAAGCACGTCAGCAATCGTCGACCCGGTTTCAATTGGGGGTTGCGGATTCGACGCACAGTGGCAACTGAATTTTTCTCGCAGCATCAGGGGCGAGCTGAATGTCCCGACTCCGTATGCGGGCAACTTCTTTACCGAACTAACAACAAGCTACGGCAACAGCCCGTTTCACCGTATCATCTTTAGTGATTCGCATGACACCGCAGCAAACGGCTATGCGCGCATCAACACCGCGACGAGCGAGACAAATCCAACCAGTAAACTCGCTCAGCAAAAAACCATTGTAGCCAACGCCGCCGCGCTCACCGCCAACGGTACACCGATGCTTTTGCAGGGAATCGAGTTCCTGCAGGGCGGCGATTTTAATGATTGGAACGAGCTGGAGTGGAAAAAAACCGAGAGCCTGTCTGGCATCGTTAATGCACATCGACACATCATTGACCTCCGCCATAATCGCTATGGCAATACCGCAGGGCTCATGGGAGCAAGCCAAGAGATTCTTCATCAAAACGAAAAAGACCGAGTCGTTGCCTATCACCGATGGGACGCTGGAGGGGTGCGCGACGACACCGTGGTCGTACTTAATCTAGGCGACGGTGCATTCGACTCTTATCAACTCCGCTTTCCGGCACGCGGTACTTGGCACGCTCGCTTCAACAGTACCTGGAAGGGCTATAGCCGCGACTTCAAAGAGACGACCGTAGACACCGTTGACATAGACAAAGACATGATGGCGACGATACCACTCGCTCCATACGCCGTGTATATTTTTTCGCAAGATTAGCAAGTCGTTACGTTAATAGTCGAGCTCAGCGCGAATCGGTCGATGGTCTGACCCCACGTCCCGCCAGACACGATAGGAATTGGTCGTGAATTCTGGCGAACCAAACATCCAGTCAATCTTCGCCAACCTGATGCTCGGCAACCATTCGAAACCCGCCTGCTTTGCGGATATCGTTAAGTGGTGCTTCGTATCGAGATCATGCAGATTCGTCCGCTCGTGCAAAATCCGTAACGCTGTGCCGTGCGCCATCATTCTCAGGCGCGCGATGATTGATTGCAGATAGCCTCGGGTCAGACGCTCAACGAGGCTCATCACTGGCAGCCGCAAAAATCGAGCGAGCATCGAGGTTTCGCTCATCGTGTTGAAATCTCCCATGACAATCGTCGGCATATCGCACTGCATCAATGCTTCGATTGCGTGGCTCATTTCGCGTACCCTCGATGCGTCAGTACGATCATCAAGATAAAGGCTGCATATCCGTATCTCTTTGCCATCGACCGTCCTGACTGTCGCTGCGAGCGCTTGCCGAAAATCATCCCCAAGCGCATACAGTTCCTGCCGCTCCACCGGAAGCCGGCTCAGTAGCGCCGACCCGTAGCCTGGATGCCGAGAATCATTGTGCGTGGTCGTGAGAAGCGTATAGCCCATCGCCGCAATCGCTGCACGCGTCGCTTCAGTCGTGCGATCAATCACACCAAATTCCGGCACGCCAACAACGTCCGCGTCGAGTTCACGCAGTACCGAAATCGCCTGCTCCGGCGTCCCTCGGCGCGTAAGCGACCCGGCGACAAACATCCCCTCCGCGTTCCACGTTGCGACGACGATACGACTCATTTCATCCGCGCCTTGATATCACCGATAAGGTCACGTAGCTCTGCGGCGCGCTCAAATTCCAGGTTGGCACTCGCGAGATTCATTTGTCCCGTCAAGTCTTTCACGAGACTAGCGTATTCGTCTTTTGGAATCTTATTGAGGTTCAGTTTCTCTTTTTTGTCGCCTTCTTTTTGCGGAATAATCGCTCGTAGCCCCTCATCGATCACCTTGTCGACGCCGCGTGGCGTGATGTTGTGCTCGGTGTTATACGCCGCCTGAATTTCGCGCCGGCGGTTCGTTTCGCTAATCGCGCGACGCATGCTATCCGTCATCACGTCGCCATACATGATTACCTTGCCCTCGACATGGCGCGCCGCACGACCGATTGTTTGGATAAGTGCGCTTTCGCTACGTAAAAAGCCTTCCTTATCGGCATCAACAATGACGACTAAGCTCACTTCAGGCAAGTCAAGTCCCTCTCGCAACAAGTTAATACCGACCAGCACGTCATA
Organism: uncultured Candidatus Saccharibacteria bacterium; assembly: GCA_964433265.1. Classification (GTDB taxonomy): domain Bacteria; phylum Patescibacteriota; class Saccharimonadia; order Saccharimonadales; family Saccharimonadaceae; genus Saccharimonas. The sequence goes on from CAYSQL010000066.1 coordinate 4,041, forward strand.
GACGCCCATCCGCAAATCGCGCAAAATATCTCCGCGCTCTAGTGTATCGATATCAC